>CALXXK010000117.1 GCA_944392675.1 uncultured Clostridia bacterium | reverse complement strand
TTCTATATAATAAAAAGTTATCTAAATTGGTAATTTTTATTTTCCCTTTTTTGGTAATTTTGGTATTGACTTTTATAAATGTTCGCGTCGAGCTTTAGCTCGGACTAAGTGAAAGGGTGCCAAAAAATTAATTTAGAATTTTTTAAATTATGTATTGAACCGAAAAATCATATATTTTAGGATATATGGTGGGAGCAATGAGGTAAAGTGGGATTTATAGCAATTAGGAGGTCCGTCCCCTATGTCCCGAATTTTAGGGATTTAAGGAACGTCCCCTTGCTTATGTAATAAATATGTAATATTTATGTAACAAATATTTAATATAAAAATACGAAAAAGTACTTGATAAAAATTCCATATTATAGTATAAATAATGTAGAATTTGTATAAAAATACGAAGGAGGAAATAAAAATGGCAGATTTAGGGGAAGAAAACAAAGTAACAGGAGTATTTGGTGGAGTAGAATTTAATAATAATGGTGAAAATAATAATAACAATGTAAATGCAAACTTCAACATAGATAATGTAGAAGGAGAGAACAATCAAGTACAAGAAAATGCTGGAACAATAAGAAATACAAATTTACCAATAAAATCAGGATTCTGGTCAAAATTCAAAGCATTCTGGTTACAAGAAGTTGATTGGAAAAAAGAAATAAAAGTAGAATTAACACCATATCAACAAAAAGTAGAAGATGAAATAAATGACTTTTTACACCAAGAAATAACATGGGAAAAAGTACATGACTTCCTATTCCAAGAAATCAAATTTGGAAAAAACAAATAATGTCACATTGGGGACGTTTTTGTTTGGGACATCTAAGAAATGTGAATTTTTAGTAAATTAATAAAAAGGTATAGCATATTATAAAAAAATGTGCTATACTTTTTATACTTTAGGGGCAAAATATTTTGAAGGGGTTAAAATATTAATTCGAGGAGTGAGTATATGCCCCGTATGGTACGAAAAATTTCTAATACAAGGATCTATCATA
The DNA here is from genome assembly GCA_944392675.1 of uncultured Clostridia bacterium. Taxonomy (GTDB): domain Bacteria; phylum Bacillota; class Clostridia; order TANB77; family CAG-508; genus CAG-269. Next base: position 3,157 of record CALXXK010000117.1, on the reverse strand, counting down.
TTATTTTAAGAGGTTAAGTATAAAGAAGAAAAATTGAATGACGACATAGAGTATGAAATGATTCAAAAATTAACAGATAATGAATTAAAAGAGAAGATAGAAAAAATATTGAAAATGGAAGATGTAAGAGATATACAAAAATATAATGCAAAAATAAGAAATGAAGAATTAAAACGATTGAAAGAAATTAGAGGCATCACAAAAGCACAATTATCAAGAGTTTTAGGAATTAACAAAAAAATGCTTGAAAGAGCAATGAAATAATAATATAATAATAAAAGTATTAAAATAAAAGGAGGAAAATAGGGGAAATATAGCAAAATAGAAAGTCTCAAAAGGAAACGTCCCTAATGAGGCAAAATGTCTCAAAAAGAAACGTCCCCAATGCGACAAAATGGCAAAATCAAAAACAGTATTTGTTTGTAGTGAATGTGGAAATGAGTCTAGCAAATGGCTAGGAAAGTGCCCAGCTTGTAACAGTTGGAATACTTTTTATGAGCAAAAAGTAGTAGATTCTAAAAATATAAATACAAAGTTAAAAGAAAATGTAAATAATAAACCTCAAAAACTTAATTCATATGAAGCGAAAGAAACAGTAAGAACTTCAACAGGTTTTAGTGAATTAGATAGAGTTCTAGGAGGAGGACTGGTTAATGGTTCTTTAATTTTGTTAGGAGGAGAACCTGGGATTGGCAAGTCTACTTTAATTTTGCAAATTTGTGATAAGGTAAAAGGAGAAGGAAAAGTTTTATATGTTTCAGGTGAGGAGTCTGCTGAACAGATTAAGTTAAGAGCTGACAGGCTTAACATTAATAATGAAGATATATTATTTTTAGGTGAAACAGATATAGATATTATTAATCAAGCAATAATAGATATAAATCCTAAACTAGTTATTATTGATTCAATTCAAACAATGTATTCTGATGAAATAACAGCAGCTGCAGGAAGTGTTAGTCAAGTAAGAGAGATTACATCACAAATTATGAGAGTGTGCAAATCAAGAGCAATTACAACTATAATAATAGGACATGTTACTAAAGAGGGAAATATAGCTGGACCTAGAGTATTAGAACATATGGTGGATACAGTCCTATACTTAGAAGGAGAAAGATATTTTTCTTATAGAATATTAAGAGGTGTTAAAAATAGATTTGGTTCTACAAATGAAATAGGTATGTTTGAAATGAAAGAAGAAGGAATGTGCGAAATTCTAAATCCTTCTGACATATTAATTTCAGAAAGAGAAGATAACCCAGCCGGGTCATGCATTGTTTCAGCCATGGAAGGGACAAGGTCAATTTTAGTAGAGTTGCAGGCTTTAACAACTAAAACAATTTATGGATTTCCAAGAAGAACTGCAAATGGAATCGATTTTAACAGATTAACATTACTAATAGCTGTTTTAGAGAAAAAAGCAAATTTACCATTAGGAAATGATGATGTATACCTAAATGTAGTAGGAGGATTAAAAATTAATGAACCATCTATTGATTTAGGAATAATGATGGTCACAGCATCAATTTTTAAAAATATACCTATCCCAAAAGATATGGTTATAATGGGGGAAGTAGGATTAACAGGAGAAGTTAGAAGAATAAATTTTATTGAAAAAAGATTAAAAGAAGCAGAGAAATTGGGATTTAAAACTTGTATAATTCCAGAAAGTAACAAAAAAGTCTTGAAAGAAAATTATAAATTAGATATAATAGGAGTCAAGAATATAAATGAAGCTATGAAAAAAATAGGTATAAAATAACTTCAAGTGAAAGGAGAATAATTTTGAGAAAAGGAAAAGAAGATAATATAACATCAATTCTAAAATTAATAGCTCCAGGCACACCTATTAGAGATGGCTTAGAGAATATATTAAGGGCAAAAACAGGAGCTTTACTATTAATTACAGATAATAGTGAAGTAATAAAAGAAGTCGTAGATGGAGGATTTGTAATAAATGAAGATTATACATCTTCAAAATTATATGAACTCGCAAAAATGGATGGAGCAATTGTATTAAGTGGAGATTTAAAGAAAATATTATATGCAAATGCACAATTAATACCATCATACGAAATATCAACATTAGAAACACGGAACAAGACATAGAACGGCAGAAAGAACAGCTAAGCAAACAGGAGAATTAGTAATTAGTATTTCACAAAGAAGAAATATAATTACAATATTTAAAGGTGAAGATAGATATATATTAGAAGATACAGATGTAGTATTAAATAAAGCAAATCAAGCAATACAAACTTTAGAAAGATATAAAAAAGTTTTTGATAATAAACTAAACATATTGAATGAATATGAATTTAATGATATAGTTACATTACAAAATGTTATTGTAGCAATTCAAAGAGCAGAAATGGTAATGAAAATAGTTGAAGAAATACAAAGACAAATATATGAACTAGGAAATGATGGTAGACTAGTAAGAATGCAACTTGAAGAATTGATAGGTGGACTAGAAAAAGAAGAAGAACTTATTATTAAAGACTATATAGTAGCAGGAAGAAAAAGAAGGACACCAGAAAAAGTAATAGAAAGTTTGCAAGAACTAAAAACAGAAGATTTGCTAAAAGAATCAGTAATAGCAAATTTACTAGGATATGAAAATTTTGACAATTATGATGAAGTTGGTGTATATACAAAAGGATATCGAATACTAAGTAAAGTACCAAGAATGCCATCAAATATTGTTGAAAATTTAGTAGGAGCATTTAAGTCATTTCAACATATATTAGCTGCAGACATTGAAAGTCTAGACGAAGTTGATGGAATAGGAGAAGTAAGAGCTAGAACAATAAAACAATCATTAAAAAGAATGCAAGAACAATTTGTATTTGACAATATTATTTAAAAAGGAAGGATGAAAAATAAAATGGAAAAAGTAAAAAATATTATATGGATAGTAGCTTTAGTTTTGGTAATAGTATTAATAGGAGTAATAGCATATGGATATTATCAAAAAGCAACTTTAGAAGTGAAAAACCCTATAGCAACAATGGAAGTAGAAAATTTTGGAACAATAAAAATGGAATTATATCCAGATTTAGCACCAGAAACTGTAGCAAATTTTATTGCACTTGCCAATAGAGGATTTTATGATGGATTAACATTCCATAGAATAGTAAAAGATTTTATGATACAAGGT
>CALXXK010000116.1 GCA_944392675.1 uncultured Clostridia bacterium | reverse complement strand
ATATCAGTTAGAGTTAAAAGATGATGAAATTAGTAATCTAAAAAATAAATTATCAACTAAAGATAAAATCATAAACAGATTACAAGCTGAAAAGGAAAAAATAAAACAAGAATTGAAGAAATTTAAAGATTTTTGGCATAATATTATGAGTCATTTCCATAAGCTAATATGCTATGATAAGGATGAGAATTATAAAATAGTTAGTGATGATTTATATAAAAATGGCATATTTGACAACAATGATAATGAAATCGCCAATAATATTTATAGAAAAGTAACTATACCCAATGAAAACAAAACTGAAAAAAATAAGAGAAAAAATGATACAAGATTTTAATATGGAGGTAATTTGGATATATGGAAAATGAAAAAGTGAAATATTTAATAAATATGATAAATGATATGGACTTAACAAATAAAATAAGACTTGCAATATGTATGAGTGATAGTAGTTTTACTAATCTAAAATATGATAAGTATGAAATGTATACAATATTTGATAATATGTTAAAAGAAATCGATGAGGAATATCGAACTACTTTAATAAATTTTGCTAAATATCATCTTATAATGCAACCAGTTAACATGACCACAAATAAAATTGAAACAATTCCTAAAGCTACATATTTTTTCATGACGTTTCCTCCTAAAAAATTATTTTTACTTGTTGATGACATAAGAATGAAAAACGGAGTAAATGCACATTTTTCACTTTTTATTATACTATATTTTACATAAAAATGTAAATTTGTCAGAAAAATTTACATAAACTATATTTTATATTTTTCCTACTAGAAGTTTATACTAATGCCAATTCAAGTACACTTTTATATAAAATTGGTCAATAAATTCAAAAAATATACTTGAAAAATTATAATTTCTATGTTAAAGTTAAGATAATAAATTGATTGGTATTTGTATCAATCGTTATGAGAGCCCAAAAGTTGTAGATAACTACTTCGTTGGCACCAATAATATTTCTATTCACAATTGAATAGTAAGATAAAAAATCAACAAAAAGTTGATTTTTTTATTTGTAAAAAAGAAAATTTACATAAAGTAATAAAAATAAATATTAAAATCTATAAAAAAGTATTGACTTGAAGTAAACTCTAAGTGATATAAATATTAAATAGCATTAATTGCCAGAATGGAGGTTTTAATATGGAAAAATCAAAAGTTTATTTTACAAAAGAGATTACACCAGAAAGTTTAATCAAAATTTATGAAGCATTAGGAAGAGAACTAAAAGGAAAGGTAGGTGTTAAAATATCAACAGAAGAACCTGGAGGTCATAACTTTTTAAATCCAAACTTAATAAAGGATTTAGTAAATAAATTAAATGGAACAATAGTAGAATGTAACACAGCATATGCAGGAAGAAGAAATACAACAGAAGAACATTGGAAAGCAATAAAAGAACATGGATTTCTAGATATAGCAAAAGTAGATATTATGGATGAAGAAGGCGATATGGCAATACCAGTTGAAAATGGTTTTCACCTAAAAGAAGATTATGTTGGAGAACATTTAAAAAATTATGATTCAATGCTTATATTATCACATTTTAAAGGACATGCAATGGCTGGATTTGGGGGAGCATTAAAAAATATAGCTATAGGAATAAGATCATCAAGAGGAAAAACATGGATTCATACAGCAGGAAAAACACAAGTTCCAGAAGAATTATTCAATAATTTACCAGAACAAGACCATTTCTTAGAATCAATGGCAGATTTAGGAATATATGCATCAACTGACCCTGTAGCACTAGACCAAGCATGTTATGATGCAGTAGTAAATGCTGAAGATCCAGGAAAAGTAGCTTTAATAGAAAGAATGAATTCAAGACACGGAATACGCACAGTAGAAGCAGCAAATGAATTAGGATTAGGAAGCAGAGAATATGAAATAGTAAATATATAAAAATCAGAAGGAGAAAAATGTATGAAGACATTATATTTTGACTGTTCAAGTGGAATTAGTGGAAATATGACATTAGGAGCATTAACTGAAATAATAGGGGACGAAAATTATTTAATAAATGAACTAAAAAAATTAAATATAGATGGATATAAAATAGAAATATCTAAAAAAATTAAAAATGGTGTAACAGGTACTTATGTTGATGTTATTTTAGAACATCAACATAAGTATAATCATGATAAAGAAAATGATTTAAAACAGCACAACCATAAGAATAATGAAAATAATGAAAATAATGAACAACATCACCATCATGAACATAGAAATCTAAATGATATATATAAAATAATAGATGAAAGTTCAATAGATAAAAAGAGTAAAGAATTAGCTAAAAAAATATTTATAAGAGTAGCAAAGGCAGAAAGTAAGGTACATAATAAGCCATTAGAAGAAGTTCATTTTCATGAAGTAGGAGCAATAGACTCAATTGTAGATATTATAGGAACAGCAATATTAATAAATAAAATAAACCCAGATAGAATAATATCAAGCATAGTAAATGATGGATATGGATTTATAGAATGTGCACACGGAAAAATGGCAGTTCCAGTACCAGCAACAAGCGAAATATTTGCAAATTCCAAAGTTAGATTTAGACAAATAGATATAGATACAGAACTAGTCACACCAACAGGTGCAGCTATAATAGCAGAACTTGCAGATGAATTTACTACTTTACCAACCATGAACATAGAAAAAATAGGTTGGGGAGCAGGATATAAAGACTTAGAAATTCCTAATATATTAAAAGTATATTATGGAGAAACGCAAAGTAAAAATAAAGATATTGTTGTAATGGAAACAAATATAGATGACTGCACAGGAGAAATACATGGATATACTTCAGAAAAACTATTTGAAAATGGAGCATTAGATGTATTTTTTACACCAATATTTATGAAGAAAAATAGACCAGCATATAAATTAACAGTTATTTGTAAAAAAGAAAATATGCATAAATTACAAAATATAATATTTAAAGAAACAACAACAATAGGTATAAGATATCATTTTGAATCTAGAGCAGAACTAGAAAGAGAATTTGTGGAATTGGATACCAAATACGGTAAAATAAAAGCTAAAAAAGTAATAAATAATGGTGAAGAATATATATATCCAGAATATGAAAGTTTAAAAGAAATAGCTAAAACAAACAATATACCATTAAAAGAATTATATAAGTTAGAGGATTTATAATATCACTTTTGATTGAAACCATTGACAAACCGAAAATAATGATATAGAATTAGAACAACAAATTTAATATATAAAGGTAATAATCTTTGGCATGGAAAATACACATAAACAAAGTAAAATGATTTTCTGTGCAATAAAAAGAAAAGGGAGGAATATAAAGATGGAATTAAAAGGTTCAAAAACAGAAAAAAATTTAATGGAAGCATTTGCAGGAGAATCACAAGCAAGAAATAAATATACATATTTTGCAAGCAAAGCAAAAAAAGAAGGATATGAGCAAATTGCAGCAATATTCCAAGAAACAGCAGATAACGAAAAAGAACATGCAAAAATGTGGTTCAAATTATTACAAGGTGGAGAGATTAAATCAACATTAGAAAATTTACAAATGGCAGCAGAAGGAGAAAATTACGAATGGACAGATATGTATGATAGAATGGCTAAAGAAGCCAGAGAAGAAGGATTTACACATATAGCATTTTTATTTGAAGAAGTTGCAAAAATAGAAAAAGAACATGAAGAAAGATATAAAAAATTAATTGAAAATGTTGAAGGTGGATTAGTGTTTAGCCGTGATGGAGATAGAATTTGGAAATGTAGAAACTGCGGACATATTGTTATAGGAAAATCAGCTCCAGAAATTTGTCCAGTATGTTCACATCCAAAAGCATATTTTGAAATAAAAGCTGAAAACTATTAATAGACAGGTTATTTAAAAGATTGCATTTAGAATATTAAATCTAAGTGCAATTTTTTTTTGTAATTAAAGAATGTATATAAAATATTAAATTTATATTACAAATGATAAAACAGATCTAAAAATACTGACTTAAAACTTCACGTTACTTATAATAAATATAGATAAAATTCTAAGAAAATTGCATTATGTAAAATATTGATTAGCAAAATAAACTAAGTAAAAAAATACTATTGATATAAAAAATTAGTTTTTTTATAATTTAAATAAATGTATACAGAGATTGAGAAATATAAAGGTCTAAATTT
>CALXXK010000115.1 GCA_944392675.1 uncultured Clostridia bacterium | reverse complement strand
CAAGAAAGAGTTTTTATAAACGGACAAAATGAAACAAAACCATCTAAACAATTAAAGCTAAATGATATACTAACAATAAGAGGAAAAGGCAGATTCGTAATTAAAGAATTTGCAGGAAATACTAGAAGCGGAAGAACAGTAGTTGTAGTAGAAAAATGGAGTTAGGAAGTTAGGGGACGTTCCTTCGATCCCTAAAATTAGGGAACATGGGGACGGACCTTTGGAAAATTTGTAACCTAAGGTGCCCTTTTTCTATTTTGGGGATTCAATCCAAAAAGAAAATTCTTAATTTATAATATTTATAAGTAGTTTTTATAATAATTCCACTTTTAAAAGACAAAAGTATTATATATAAATTTTATTAATTACTCGGCTAACATTACAGATTACAGAATAAACAAATTCTAAAATTATCAAGCAGGCACCTCTCAAAACAAGTTTGAGATTCTCCTACTTGATAATTAAAGAATTTATAATATTCTTTCATTCACATTCGTAATTAATAAAATTTATATATAATACTTTTATTTATTGATGTAAAAAGATTAAAAATGTAGCATGAATTTATAATAAAAACTATTTTTGGGATTCGTACCCAAAATAGAAAAAAGGGCACCTTAGGTCACAAATTTTCCAAAGGTCCGTCCCCATATCCCTAATTTTAGGGATTGAAGGAACGTCCCCTAATTTAATTCAACAACAGTTACTCCCATTTCACCTTCGCCAAATGTACCAAGTCTAAAAGATGCTACATGAGGATTAGATTTTAAAAACTTATGAATACCATCTTTTAGTTTTCCAGTTCCTTTTCCATGTATGATTCTAACAGAATGTAGACCAGCTAAAGCAGAGTCATCCAAAAATTTGTCTACAACAAAAACAGCTTCTTCAACATTTAATCCGATTACATTAATTTCTGTTTTAGCGGTTTTGGCTTTGTTGATTTTAGTATTTAATTTACCTACAGAAGTGGATTTACCAATATTTTCAGGTTTTCGTAAATATTTAATATCTACATTTGTTTTCATCATTCCAACCTGGATTTGAACAGTATTTGATTTAGAAACTCTAGATATTACAGTTGCATTTTGGTTTAAAGTAGTAACGAAAACTTCCATATTTAGCTTTATTTCATCAGGTGATAAAATGTTAGATTTATCAAGATTTTCTGAATCATCAACATTAGACGATTTATTCAAAGATAAATTAATATTCAAACTATTTTTTAAGCCATCATTTAAACCAACATTTCCATTTATATTTTTTATTTTATCATTTAACAGATTCCTTAAGTTATTTAAATCTTTAATAGCAGAACTATTGCCAAGGATATTATTAAAGCTATTATTAGAAATCTCATTCATTTGTTTAATAATCTCATTTGCATCTTCTTTAGCATCTAACAAAATATTTCTAGCCTTGACTTTAGCCTTATCAATTAAATCACGTTTTTTCTTTTCTAAATCTGAATAATCAACCTCTAATTTTTTTCTCAAAAGTGAAACTTGATTCAACTCTTTTGAAATTTCTTCTTTTTCTTTTTCGATTTTTGACTTATCATCATAAATGCTTTTTAACAATTCTTCTATATTAATATCCTGATTAGACATCCTAGATTTTGCGTTATTTATAATATTTTTATTTAATCCAAGTTTTTCACTTATTTCAAAAGCATTACTTTTCCCAGGAATACCAAGTAAAAGTCTGTAAGTAGGTGACAAAGTATTTATATCGAACTCAACAGAAGCATTTTGAAATCCTCTAGTCACTAATGCATATTTTTTAAGTTCTGGGTAATGAGTAGTTGCAATAACCAAACTACCATTATTTTTAAAATATTCCAAAATACTTATAGCAAGGTTTGCACCTTCTAAAGGGTCAGTACCAGAACCTAATTCATCTACAAGTATTAATGAATTTTTAGTTGATTTATCTATAATATCAACAATATTTAGCATATGTGATGAAAAAGTACTCAAAGACTCACTAATACTTTGATTATCTCCGATATCAGCAAAAATACTGTCAAACACATAAATACTAGATTTCTCATCAGCTGGGATATTTAATCCACTGCAAGCCATACAAGACAAAAGGCCAGTAGTTTTTAAAGATACAGTTTTTCCGCCAGTATTAGGGCCTGTAATCAACAATACTGAAGAATCAGAATCCAAAGATAAAGAGATAGGTACAACTTTATCATTAGGAATTAATGGATGTCTTGCATTAATTAGATTAATACACTTTTCTTCATTAATAACTGGAGTTATTGCATTTATAGAATTCGAATACTTAGCTTTAGCAAAAATAAAATCCAATTTACCTATAGTTTCAACATCTGAAACCAATTCACTAGTATAATCATAAAATAAAGAAGACAAATACTGTAAAATCTTTTCAATTTCAATCTCTTCTTCAATTTTTAAATTATTAACTTCATTATTCAACTCAAAAATAGAAATAGGCTCAATAAAAACTGTAGAACCAGCATTAGACATATCATGTATAAAACCCTTAACCTGGCTTCTATACTCTTCTTTAACAGGAATAACAAACCTATCATTTCTTATAGTTATAATAGGTTCTTGTATATATTTTGAATACTTAGAAGAATGAATGAAATCATTCAACCTTGAACGAATATCCTGTTCCAAATTTCTTTGTTTCTTTCTAATACTTTTTAAATTAGCAGAAGCGTTGTCATCTATAGTATTTTCATCAATAACACATGAAAAAACTTTAGAAATAACGTCTTTATTAGTATAAAGCATATTAAATAAATCTGATAAAATAGGATAATCAGAATCACTTATAAAATCTTTATCAAAATAATTTTTTAAATCTAGACAAAGTTTAAAAATATTTGCTAAATCTAAAATAGATTTTGCAGATAAAGTAGAACAACTTTCCAAACTTTTTATAGAAATATCAATATTAGATATCTCAAAAAAAGAAGGAGTACTATTTCTATATATTAAATTAACAGCTTCTTTAGTTTCAGTTAACATTTGTTCAACAAGTATTTTTGAACTTTGTGGCATCAAACTATAACATAAATCTTTTCCAACATATGTTATACAAAATGAACTTAATATTTCTATTATTTTATTATACTCTAACTTTTCTAAATATCTATTTGTGTACATAAAAAAACCCCCTTAAAGTATACAACAATTTTTGAATTGTGTCTACTCAGCAAAAACAAAATAGAATTAGTTAAAAAAATTATAAAAAAATTAGAGTACACTCGAAAGCTTTAGAAATACTAATTAGAATTACATTTTCTTATGATTAGAATACAAAATGTAGTGATAGCAAATATTTGAGGATAAAAGTAATTATAAAAAAATAGGAATATTTAATTTAAAAGGTCCGTCCCCTGTCCCTAATTTTAGGGATTTAAGGAACGTCCCTTATTATATTCAATAAGAACATTTTTTATTGCAATATGTATTAATTTATATACTGAAATGCCATATTTGTCTTTTAGTTTTTCTAAATTTTTCAAAGAACTTTTTCTAAGGATAATAGAATGTTTAGTAAGAAGCTCATTAGATTCCTTAGGGTATAATTTAACATTTTCTGTTTTAATTAATTCGTCAATACATGCATTGATGATCTTACTAACAGATGTATCATAAACATTATTACATAGAAATTCAATCTCATCATAAAGACTACTCTCAATTTCTATAGTTCTTTGAATCAACTCATCTTTTGGCCAAAATCTATCTAAAACACTCATTTACGCACCATCCTTAATATTTTGCAATTATATTATTATTGTTATTATTAAATTAATTAAAATAGTAAATTCTAAAAAATAAACAAAAAATTAAAAAAAAAAAATGAAATTCATTGACAAAAACAATGCGATAAGATAAAATTAAAAATGTAAATAATGAGTACATTTAATAGAATGCAAAAGTGAACCTTGAAAACTATATATCTTGCAAAACTATTATTAAAAAAATTTTATTTGTAATAATTAGAGATAAAATTTAGGTTTTATTTTGCAAAAATAAAATGGAAAATTATGAACAAAAAAATAAAAAATTTGAAAGAGAAACATAAGAAAAAGAAAAGGAGGATGCCAATTGAAAGAAAAAAATAAACTAATGCAAGATATAAATTTTTGTACAGGTATAAGTAAAAATAAAAAAGGTGTAACCTTAGTAGCATTAGTAGTAACGATAGTAGTGTTATTAATTTTAGCAGGAGTAAGCATAGCAATGTTGTCAGGAGACAAT
>CALXXK010000114.1 GCA_944392675.1 uncultured Clostridia bacterium | reverse complement strand
AAAAACATGTTTGCAACAGAATATATTTATCACAGCATAAAATATGAAAAAACAGTTGGAATAATAAATGAAAATGATGAAGAAGGATATGTAGAAATAGCAGAGCCGGTAGGAATAATTGCTGGTGTTACTCCAGTAACAAATCCTACATCTACAACAATGTTTAAATCAATAATTTCAGCCAAAACTAGAAATGTAATAATATTTGGTTTTCATCCTTCTGCTCAAAAATCTAGTAGTGAAGCTGCAAGAATATTAAGAGATGCAGCAGTAAAAGCTGGAGCACCAAAAGATTGTATATTATGGATAGAGGAGCCAAGTATAACAGCAACTAGACTATTAATGAACCATCCAGATGTTAATTTAATATTAGCAACAGGAGGAACAGGAATGGTAAGAAGTGCATATTCTTGTGGTAAACCAGCAATTGGGGTTGGACCAGGAAATGTACCTTGCTATATTGACAAAACAGCAAAACTAGAAACATCTGTAAATGATTTAGTATTATCAAAATCATTTGATAATGGAATGATTTGTGCATCTGAACAAGCAGTTTTAGTAGATAAAGATATATATCAAGAATTTGAAAGACTTATGAGAAAAGATGGTTGCTATTTTGTAAATCCAGAAGAAAAAGAAAAATTAGCAAAGAGTATGTTTGATTATACAGAAGAATATGGATACAAATTAAAATCACATGTTCCAGGACAAAGTCCATATAAAATTGCAAAAGACGCTGGATTTGAAATTCCAGAAGACACTAAAGTAATAGTTGTGTACGAAGAAGGAATAGGAAGAGGATATCCATTCTCAAAAGAAAAGTTAAGTCCAGTATTAACATATTATATAGTTGAAAATGAAGAAGAAGGAATAGATAAAGCAGAAAAACTAATAGAATTTGGTGGATTAGGACATTCAGCAGTTATACACTCGGAAAATAAAGAGACAATACTAAAATTCTCAAAAACAATGAAAGCAGGAAGAATAATAGTAAATTCTCCATCAACTCATGGAGCAATTGGTGATATATATAACACAAATATGCCATCATTGACACTTGGATGTGGTTCATTTGGTGGAAATTCAACGACTGCAAATGTATCATCAGTAAATTTAATTAATATAAAAAGAGTTGCAAAAAGGAGAGTTAATATGCAATGGTTTAAAATTCCTGAAAAAATATATTTTGAAGCTGGCTCAATACAATATTTAGAAAAAATGCCAGATATAGAAAGAGCTTTTATTGTAACAGATGAAAGTATGATAAAACTTGGATATGTAGATAAAATATTATATCATTTAAGAAAAAGACAGCAATATGTACACTCAGAAATATTTAGTGAAGTTGAGTCAGACCCATCATTTGACACAATAAAAAAAGGTGTACAAGCTATGCGAAACTTTAATCCAGATGTTATAATAGCAATTGGAGGAGGAAGCCCAATTGATGCAGCAAAGGGAATGTGGCTATTCTATGAACATCCAGATGCAGATGTTGAAGGATTAAAATTAAAGTTTATGGACATTAGAAAAAGAACATACAAATTTCCAAAACTAGGAACAAAATGCAAAATGGTAGCAATACCAACAACATCTGGAACAGGTTCAGAAGTAACATCATTTGCAGTAATAACAGATAAAGAAAAAAATAAAAAATATCCATTAGCAGATTATGAATTAACACCTGATGTAGCAATTGTAGACCCTAATCTAGTAATGAGTTTACCAAAATCAGTAACAGCAGATACAGGAATGGATGTTTTAACACATAGTTTGGAAGCATATGTATCAAATATGGCATCAGACTATACAGACGGATTAGCAGAAAAATCAACAGAATTAGTTTTGAAATATTTAGAAAAAGCATATAATGATGGAAATGACAAAGAAGCAAGAGAAAAAATGCATAATGCAAGTACAATAGCAGGAATGGCATTTACTAATGCATTTTTGGGAATAAATCATTCATTAGCTCATAAAATAGGTGCAGAATTTCACATGCCACATGGAAGAATAAATGCTATTTTGCTTCCATATGTAATAAAATATAATAGTTCTGAACCATCAAAATTTGTGTCATTCCCTAAATATGAATACTTTATAGCTGATGAAAAATATTATGAATTAGCTAAAAAAGTAGGATTAAAAGCAGAATCAAAAGAAGAAGGAATAAACAGTTTAATTGAAAAGATAAAAGAATTAAATGAAAAATTGAATATTCCTAAATCATTTAAAGAAGCTGGAATAGATGAACAAGAATTTTTGGCTAAAGTAGATATGCTAGCAGATAGAGCTTTTGAAGATCAGTGTACAACAGCAAATCCAAGATTACCTTTAGTTTCAGAATTAAAGCAAATACTATTAGATAGTTATTATGGTAAAGAAGTCTAAAATATCAAGAACAGAGAACTAATAGACTCTGTTCTTTTAATATTATATAAAATTACATTTTTTATAATATTTCAAACTTGACCTATTAAGAACATCATGCTAAAATAGAAAAAATTAATTGAAAGAAGTGATAAAATGAGTACATGGAAAAGAATACAAGATGTAATAGATAAAAGAAAGAAAAAGAAAATAGAACGTAGTGTGGAAGAAATGGAAAATGTATATAAGGATACAGAAACAAGAGAAGAAGGAATAAAAGAAACTGCTAGGAAAGCAATAGAGCAAATAAATTTACATCCAGAGCTTGCTGTAAAATTTCTAGAATCAATACAAGAAAGCGAAAAATTACCAACAGAAATAGTTGTAGAAGCAATAAAACAAATACCAGAAACAGAACAGATTGAAGATCCAGAAGGAACCATTTTAGAAGCTGTAGAAAAATTGCCATTAGCCTCAAGTCAGATAACAGATATAATAAAAGAAACAAATGTAAGTATACCAGCTGCTAAAGAAATGACAAATCAAATTCCAAATGAAAAAATAAGAGAAGAAGAAAAAAGTAGATTAGAAGAAATTGAAAGGATAAAAAGAAAACAAGAAAAACAAGAAAAAGAAAAAGAGACAATAAAATCATTAAAAGAAAAATATGTTAATTGTGATAAAATTCCAGGAGAAAGATTAGCAAGTGAATTAGAGGAAATAAAAAAGAAGAATAATAGTCCAAAAATAGATGAAATAATTATACAAATTTTAGCAAGAAAAGCAGCAATAGAATGGAGATTTGTAGGAAATACGAGATTACCTTCAATGTATAAAATTGTTTCACCAGAAGAAATGATGGAAATAGATTTTCCTAAATTAGTAGGAGAAGAGTTTGAAGAAATAAAACATGTAAAGAAATATAAAGGAGAAAACGATTATAGTTATTCAGAAGAAAATTTAAGAAAGTTAATTTTAAAAGAAATTTCAAAACATGTGGCATCTATATATGAAGAAATTGGAACAATTGAAATACCACAATCTAAAGCAATGAATAATCTTAATCAAACAGAAGAACAATATTTTATTGGACAAATACAAAAAAATAGTTCAAATATAACGAATATAGATATGATTAAGAACAAGATAAGAGGAATTAACAATTATGAATTAGAAGATTTAGTGGATATGCTAAAAAAACTTCCAGATAATGAAAGAGCTGAGTGCTTAAAAATATTTAAGAAAAAAATAATAGAAATTAGACAAAGAGATAAAGAAAATAGTAAAAATGAGGATGAAAGAAAATTTAAGAATAATGAAAATGGAGAAGAAGAGTATACTCATTAAAAATTAATATATAAGAAAGATTTAGAATAAAATCTAGTCTTTCTTTTTTGGTTTAAGTAACATATAAAAATAAAACAAAATCACCTTTTATGTAAAGAAAACATAAAATATAACAAATAAACAAGAAAGGTGGTAAGAAAATGAGTGAGTACATAATAACAGGAGGAAAAAGAGCAGAAGGAGAAATTGAGATATCGGGCTCCAAAAACGCGTCACTACCAATAATAGCAGCGACAATACTAAATGGAGGAACTACTACATTATATAACGTACCAGACATACATGACACACAAATGATGTTTGAAATATTAAAAAAAATAGGAGGAAAAGTAAATAAAAAAGCGAATAAAGTAATAATAGACACTAGTAAAATAAATAAATATGAAATACCAGAAGAGTTGATGAGGCAAATGCGTTCATCGGTAATTTTTGCGGGAGCATTAATAGGAAAATACAAAGAAGCAGTATTTTCATATCCAGGGGATTGCGATATTTGATTGATACATCGGACAAGCATAAGATAAATGAGTGGATACAGGAATTTAAATAATAAAAC
>CALXXK010000113.1 GCA_944392675.1 uncultured Clostridia bacterium | reverse complement strand
CTACTTGATAATTAAAGAATTTGTAATATCCTTTCATTCACATTCGTAATTAATGAATTTTATATATTATACCTTTATTTTTAATTAATATGAATTATGTTTAAAAATCCTATTTTGGACGCGTCTCCAAAGTAGTAAATTCAATGGAGCCTCGTCCCAAAATGGTAAATTCCAAGAGGTCCGTCCCCATTGTCCCTAATTTTAGGGATTGAAGGAACGTCCCCTAAAAATAAAAAAGTACTTGTTTTTTTTTGACTTTACCTATATAATGTAAAATATAGTTAGAAAATGAAAAAACAAAAAGGAGGTTATACAAAAATGTCATTTATAGACGAAATAAAACAAAGAGCAAAACAACAAATAAAAACTATAGTATTACCAGAGGCAGAAGATGTTCGTATATTAAAGGCTACAGAAATAGTATTAAATGAAAAGTATGCTAATATTATATTAATAGGAAATAAAGAAAAGATAGAAGAAAAAGCTAATACAAATAATATAAAAATTGAAGGAGCGAAAATAGTTGATCCAAATAATTCAGATGATTATGAAAGATATGCAAACCTATTATATGAATTAAGAAAAAACAAAGGTATGACTATAGAAAAAGCAAAGGAACTTACAAAAGATCCAGTATATTTTGGAATGTTAATGTTAAAGGATAAAGATAGCAAAGTAGACGGATTAGTTTCTGGTGCTGTACATTCTACATCAGATACATTAAGACCAGCTTTACAAATATTAAAAACAGCACCTAATACCAAGTTAGTTTCAGCGTTTTTTGTTATGGTAGTACCTGATTGTGAATATGGAGAAAGTGGAACATTTATTTTTGGAGATGCAGGATTAAATGAAAATCCAGGAGAAACAGAATTAGCAGAAATAGCAATTTCTTCAAGTAAAAGTTTTAAACAATTAGTACAAAAAGAACCAAAAGTTGCAATGCTATCATATTCTACACATGGTAGTGCAAAGTCTGATTTAACTGAAAAAGTGATAAGTGCAACTAAAAAGGTAAAAGAAAAAGAGCCAAATTTGAAAGTAGATGGCGAATTACAATTAGATGCAGCAATAGTACCAGAAATAGCAAAAATGAAAGCACCAACAAGTGAGTTAAAAGGAGAGGCAAATGTATTAATATTTCCAGATTTAAATGCAGGAAATATAGGATATAAATTAGTACAAAGATTAGGAAAAGCTGAAGCATATGGTCCGTTATGCCAAGGAATTGCAAAACCTGTAAATGATTTATCAAGAGGATGCAGTAGCGATGATGTGGCTGGAGTAATTGCAATAACAGCTGTACAAGCACAAAGTAATTAATTTTAGGGACAAAATCCCAATATATAAAAAGTGGATGAGATGGAATTTCAACATATTTCTCTATAATCCATTAAGGAGGTTTTTATGAAAATATTAGTTTTAAACTCAGGAAGTTCATCATTAAAATATCAAGTAATTGATATGGATACAGAAGAAGTACTAGCAAAGGGATATTTTGAAAGAATAGGTCAACCAAATTCATTTTTGACACACAAAGTTAAAGGAGAAAAACACAAATTTGAACATGAAGCTAAAAATCATGAAAAAGCAATAGAATTTGTATTAAACAGATTAACAAATACACATTATGGAGTTCTAAAAAGCTTAGATGAATTAGGGGGAATAGGCCATAGAGTGGTACACGGTGGAGAAAAATTTAAAGAGGCAGTATTAATAGATGATGATGTAATAGAAGGGATAAGAGAATGTGTTGATTTAGCACCATTACATAATCCAGCAAGTATTTTAGGTATGGAAGCATGTAGAAAAGTAGTACCAAACATGAAAATGGTAGCAGTATTTGATACAGCATTCCATCAAACTATTGAAAAAGACAAATACATTTATCCAATACCATATAAATATTATAAAAAATATGGTGTAAGAAAATATGGTGCACATGGAATGTCACATCAATATGTATCTTCAAGAGTGGCAGAAATTATGGGAAAAGATATAAAAGAACTAAAAATAGTAAATTGTCATTTAGGTCAAGGTGCAAGCGTATGTGCAATAAAAGATGGAAAATCAGTAGAAACAAGTATGGGATTGACACCACTTGGAGGAATACCAATGGGAACAAGAAGTGGAGATTTAGATCCTTCTGTTGTGACATATCTAATGAATAAAGAAAATCTTTCACCAGATGATATGAACTTTATTTTAAATAAAGAATCAGGGGTTTATGGAATTTCTGGAGTATCAGTAGATTTTAGAGATATAGAAGTAGAAGCACAATCAGGAGGATATCATGCAAAATTAGCTTTAGATGTATTTCATTATTTAGTAGCTTGTTATGTAGCAAGATGTGCAGTAGCAATGAATGGAATAGATGTACTTACATTTACAGCAGGAGTTGGAGAAAAAGGTCCAATTTCAAGAGAAGCAATATGTGAACAATTACAATTTTTAGGTGTAGAAATTGACAAAGAAAAAAATAAAATAAGAGGAGAGGAAACAGAAATATCATCTCCAAATTCTAGAGTTAAAGTTTATGTTGTTCCTACAAATGAAGAATTAGTAATAGCAAGAGAAACTTTAAAATTAGTAAAATAATTATTGAAGGAAAGGTTGGAAATTTAATTCTTTTCCAACCAGATTTATGTAGTAGAAAGGAATGTGAAAAAATGAAAATATTAGTTTTAAACTGTGGTAGTTCATCACTAAAATATCAATTAATAAATATGGAAACAGAAGAAGTATTAGCTTCAGGAAAATATGAAAGAATAGGAGAAGAAGAGGCATTTATAACACATAAAGTAAATGGACAAAAAATAGAAATAAAAAATCCAGCATATAATCATACAGAAGCAATAGACTTCACATTAAAACAATTAACAAATCCAGAATATAAAGTTATAGAAAGTTTAGATGAAATTGAAGCAATAGGGCATAGAGTAGTACACGGAGGAGAATTTTTTAAAGAATCTGTAATAATAGATGAAGAAGTTATGAATAATATAGAGAAATGTGGAGAATTTGCACCATTACATAACCCAGCAGCAGTATTAGGAATGAGAGCTTGTCAAAATGTAATGAAAGGAAAACCTATGGTAGCAGTATTTGACACAACATTTCATCAAACAATGCCAAAAGAAAAATATATATACCCAATACCATATGAATATTATAAAAAATATGGAATAAGAAAATATGGGGCTCATGGTACATCACATTTATATGTGTCTCAAAGACTAGCTGAAATAGAAAATAGAGATGTAAAAGATTTAAAAATAGTAACTTGTCATTTAGGACAAGGATCAAGTATATGTGCAGTAAATAAAGGACAATCTTTAGATACAAGTATGGGATTGACACCACTTGGAGGAATACCAATGGTAACAAGAAGCGGGGATTTAGATCCTTCTATATTATTATATATAATGAAAAAAGAAAAAATTAGTGCACAAGAAATGGAAGACATATTAAATAAAAAATCAGGAGTGGCTGGAATATCAGGGTTAGCACCAGATTTTAGAGTTATAGAAAATGCATCAAATGAAGGAAATGAAAATGCAAGAATAGCAATGGATTGTTTTAAATATGCAGTAGCAAGTTATATAGCAAAATATGCAGTAGCAATGAATGGATTAGATTATATAATATTCACAGGAGGAGTTGGAGAAAATCAAATAAATATTAGAAAAGGAATTTGTGAACAATTAAAATTTATGGGAGTTGAAATAGACGAAGAAGCTAATGATATAAGAAGTGAAGAAAAACAAATTTCTAAAGATACTTCAAAAATAAAAGTATATGTTATCCCAACGAATGAAGAGCTAATGATAGCAAAAGAAACATTGAATTTAATTAGTAAATAAAAACATTCTTCCCTTTTAGGTTACATCCAAAAGGGAAAAATTTATTATAGTGTCTAGTTGATAATGACTTAACTTATCAATTTAAGATTAAACTAAAATTTTACTAAAAACTTCAATTTTACTATTGACATCTAGTTGGTAATATGATTAAATATTTACTATAGAAGAAAATTAATGCATTAATCAACTATAATTTAGTATAGGAAATTAATTTTAGTAAAAAAAATTTGTTTCTTATACTGAAATTATTGCTTCGTAAAAAATGATATAAAAAAGAAGGGATGATGAAGTATGGAAGGAAATATAGCTAATTTAGTATTAAAAGAACTAAGAGAATTTAGAGAAGAATCAAACAGAAAATGGAAAGAAAATGACAAAAGATTTGCAAATATGGAAGACAGGATGACAAGCATGGAAGGTAGAATGACAAATATAGAAAGTAAAATGACAAGCATGGAAGACAGGAT
>CALXXK010000112.1 GCA_944392675.1 uncultured Clostridia bacterium | reverse complement strand
ACACAATAGTCCCACCATTAACATGAATAATCTGGCCCGTAACATATCTAGAATCATCACTTGCAAGATACAAATAAGCAGGAGCAAGCTCAAAAGGTTGGCCAGCACGTTTTAAAGGAGTATCAGTACCAAAAATTTCAACTTCTTGTTCATTAAAAGAAGAAGGAATAAGAGGAGTCCAAATAGGACCAGGGGCAACAGCATTAACACGAATTTTCTGGTCGGCAAGAGAAAGAGCGAGAGATTTAGTAAATACAGTTATAGCACCCTTAGTTGAAGAATAATCAATTAAGTTCTTTTTTCCATCAAAAGCGGTAATAGAAGTAGTGTTAATAATACTACTATTAGCTTGTAAATATGGTAAAATAGCTTTAGTTAAATAGAAAAATGTAAAAATATTAGTCTCAAAAGTATCTTTCAATTGTTGACTAGAAATATCTAAAATACTATTTTGAGGAAATTGAACTCCACAATTATTAATTAAAATATCAATCTTTCCAAAACAATTCATTGTAGTATCAGCAATATATTTAGAAAGATTTTCATCACGCAAATCGCCAGGAATTAAAATACACTTTCTACCATAGCTTTCAACTATTTGTTTAGTATAATTTGCGTCTTCGTGCTCATTTAAATAACTAATTACAATATCAGCACCTTCTTTAGCAAATAAAATACTAATAGCACGACCAATACCACTATCACCACCAGAAATTACTAAAACTTTATTTTGCAATTTTCCACTTGGTATGTAATTAGGATTTTCTGAAATTGGTGTAGGAGTCATTTCAAATTCTAAGCCAGGTTGTGCGGGTTGGTGTTGAGCAGGAAAAGTTATAGGGGTTTTTAAATTTTCATCTTTATAACCTAAATAAGGTATCATAGGATAATTTTCGTTCATAAATATCGTCTCCTTAAAAATATTTGCATAATATTATATGCACTGTAATTAAAAATATGATTATTTACATTTTTTCCTTTAAATTTTCCAAAAAATATGATAAAATATAAAAACAAAAATAAATATGGATAAGCAAAAATAAAGGAGAAACCAAATGAACACCATATTAGGAGAATTAGGAAAGAATGAAAAATTCATCCAATTAAACAAACAAATAGAAAACCAACAAAGCCCAATACAAATATTGGGCTTAACTGACGTAGGAATGTTACAAATAGTTGGTGCAATTAACGAATTTGATAAAAAGCCAATTTGTATAATAACATATAATGAAATACAAGCAAAAAGAATTTATGAAGATATAAAATACTTTACAGACAAAGTAGTACTATTTCCAAAAAAAGAAATAGTAACATATGATTATATCGCAGAAAGCAAAGACTTGCCATATGAAAGAATAGAAGCATTAAACAAAATAATATCAAAGAAAAACATAATAATTGTAACAACAATAGAAGCAATACTACAAAAAATACCAGATAAAGAAACATTATACAAAAATGAATTAGAATTCAAAATTGGAGGAATATATAATTTAGAAGAAATAAAACAAAAACTAGTAAAATTAGGATATTCAAGATATGACTTAATAGAAGGAAGAGGACAATTTAGTGTAAGAGGAGATATATTAGATATTTCAATAAATGAAAATACAGGAATTAGAATTGAATTTTGGGGAGATGAAGTAGACTCAATCAGAAACTTCAACATAACAAGTCAAAGGTCAATAAATTCATTAGAAAAAACAACAATATATCCAGCACATGAATACATTTTAGAAGGAAAAATAGAAGATGTTTGTACCAAAATAAGAAATATTGACACTAGTAAAGAACAACAAGAAATCATAGAAGAAGACATAGAACAAATAAAAGCAGGAAATTATATTAGTAAAATTGATAAATACATAGAATGTTTCTATACTAATTTAGTTACATTGATAGAATATCTAAATAAGAATTATTGTATCATATTAGATGAAGAAAGAAAAATAAATCAAAGAGCAAATAATATATTAAATGATAATGAAAATATAGTAAAAGCACTATTAGATAAACAAAAATTAATACCACAAGCAATAGAAAATATAAGTAATTATGAAGAGATAAAAGATAAATTAGAAACAAGACAACTAATATATGCAGAAAAAGAAGATCATAGTAATCTAAATATTGAAAAATATACTTTCCATTATAGACAATTAAATTACTATAAAAGTGAATTTGAAGAATTTATAAAAGACATAAAAAAATGGATAGATGCTAAAAAGAAGATATATGTTTTAGTTGATACAAAAGAAAAAGCAAAAAAGATAGAGAAAATATTCGAGCAAGAAGACATAATATATAAATATGAGGAGAAGCTAAATCAAACAATTATTGCAAAAAATACAGAAAGTATAGTAACAATAACATTAGGAAATATATCATCAGGTTTTGAAAATACGGAAACAAATCAAATAATAATATCAGCAACTAATTTGATTGATGGAGAAAAAAAGAAAAGAAAAGTAGCACATCAAGCATTTAAAGAGGGAGAAAAAGTAGTATTTGCAGACTTAAAAGTAGGAGACTATGTAGTTCACAGAACATATGGTATAGGAATATACATAGGTGTAAATACTATAAAAGCAGACAATACAATAAAAGACTATATAAAAATAAAATATCAAAATGACGACATTCTATATGTACCAACAAACCAAATGGATTCAATTAGAAAATACATTGGTGGAGACAAATTGAACCCTAAATTGAATAGATTAGGAAGTAAAGAATGGGAAAATACTAAAGCAAGAGTAAAGAAAAATTTAAGAGAAGTAGCAACAGAATTAATTGAATTATATGCAAAAAGAGAAAAAATGCAAGGATTTAGTTTTAGTAAAGATACACCATGGCAAAATGAATTTGAAGCAAAATTTCCATATCAAGAAACAGATGACCAATTACGTTGTATAGAAGAAGTAAAAAAAGATATGGAGAGTCCAAGACCAATGGACAGATTATTATGTGGAGATGTTGGATATGGTAAAACAGAAGTAGCAATAAGAGCAGCATTTAAAGCTGTGATGGATCAAAAACAAGTAGCATATTTAGCACCAACAACAGTTTTAGCAGAGCAACAATATCAAGAATTTAAGGAAAGAATGAAAGACTATCCTATAAAAATTGAAATATTAAACAGATTTAAAAGTAAAAAATATCAAACAGAAGTAATAAAAAAACTAAAATTAGGAGAAGTAGACATAGTAATTGGTACACATAGAATATTAAGTAAAGATGTAGAATTTAAAGATTTAGGTTTTTTAATAGTTGATGAAGAGCATCGTTTTGGAGTTAAAGATAAAGAAAAAATAAAACAATATAAATCAAGTATAGATGTTCTAACAATGACAGCAACACCAATCCCTAGAACATTACATATGTCAATAGTAGGAATAAGAGATATGTCAGTAATATATGAACCTCCACAAAACAGAAAACCAGTACAAACCTATGTATTAGAATATGATAAAGAAGTAATAAGAGAAGCAATAACAAAAGAATTAGAAAGAGGAGGTCAAGTTTTTTATATATTCAATAATGTACAAGGTATAGAAAGAAAAGCAATAGAAATATCAGAATTAGTGCCAGAAGCAGAAGTTACATATGCACATGGACAAATGACAGGAACTAAAATAGAAGATATAATGAAAGAATTTATAGAAGGAAAAAGCAATGTATTAGTATGTACAACAATTTTAGAAACAGGAATAGATATACCAAATGCAAACACAATAATAGTAGAAAATGCAGACAGAATGGGATTAGCACAATTGTATCAAATAAGAGGAAGAGTAGGAAGAAGTGACAAACAAGCATATGCATATATAACATATAAAAGAGACAAACTATTATCAGAAGTAGCAGACAAAAGACTAAAAGCAATAAAAGAATTCACAGAATTTGGCTCAGGGTTCAAAATAGCAATGAGAGACTTAGAAATCCGTGGAGCAGGAAGTCTACTTGGAGAAATACAATCTGGACATTTAGAGCAAGTAGGATATGACACATATTGTAATTTATTAGATGAAGTAGTTAAAGAAATGAAAGGAATAGAAGTAAAACCAGAGATAGACATACAAATAGATTTAAATGTAACAAGTTATATTCCAGAAGAATACATTCAAGACCCTAACCAAAAAATTGAAATATATCAAGACATAGCATTATGTAAAAATGAAGAAGACATACAAAATGTAATAGATGAAATAATAGACAGATTTGGAAACATGCCACAAGAATTAGAAAACTTAATAGATATTGCAAGAATAAAATACCTAGCAAAAGACAAAAACATAAGCAAAATCCAAAGCAAAAAAACAGCAGTAGTCTTTACTTTTGAACAAACTATAAATAAAAAAGACGAAAAT
>CALXXK010000111.1 GCA_944392675.1 uncultured Clostridia bacterium | reverse complement strand
TAGGAGAAAAAACAATAACACAAGCAATATTAGATTTAGAAGCAAAAAATACAATAGAAACAAAAGAACAAGGAGAATTAAGAATAAACAACAATGTAGAAACAGAAAAAGAATTAAAGCAAAAAATAAAAAAATTACCAACAGACAAAATCCCTGTAATAATTGCAGGAGGAAGCTTCAATACAAAAGGAAGAGAAACAAAACCATCTAAAGAAGGAATAAAAATATTAAAAGAATTTATAAAAAATGTAGACAATAAAAATATTTATTTTGTAATAGGACATAAAATGCAAGGATATGAAAAAGCAATAATAGACATATCAAATGAATTAAATAAAAAATTTGAAATAGATGCAATTGTTCCAAAAATGGTAAGTGAAAAAGTAAAAGATAGATTACTTAATGAAGATATAAATGGAATATGTATTTCACCAGAAACAGAAGAATTTGGAATATATAAAAGCTTCAATTATGAAATTTTTGAAAGAAGAAAATCAATAGTAATAGCATTTGACGGAAATTCACCAGTATCAAACCTTGTCCAAGAAGCAAAAAACGGAAAAGGAAAATCAAAAATATATGTAAATCAAGAAAATGAATTACTAAAAGAAAAAGCAAACACACTTGATGGATATGTTATTCCTTTCGAAATGAGAGACAATATAGTAAAGAAAATATTTGAAGACAATCCAGAACTTTTAGAACATAGGGGACGTTCCTTCAATCCCTAAAATTAGGGATAAAAGGGACGGACCTTCTTAAAAATTCCCATTTTGGGGACGCGTCCAAAAAGGGAATTTTTATAGAAATATAGAAATTTAATATATAACTTTTTTCTTTTAAAACAAAGGTAATATATATGAATTTTAGTAATTACTAAAATTTATACATATTACCTTTTTTGTATTAAGAATTTTTTTTAAAATTAAAATATAAAGTTTTATAAATTTAAAAATTTCTTTTTTAACGCGTCCACAAAATAGTAAATTCCAAGAGGTCCGTCCCCATATTCCCTAATTTTAGGGATTGAAGGAACGTCCCCTTTAATAAAAATTTTTTCAAAAAAATTAATAAAAAATTTAAAAAATAACATACTAATAATATAAAAAAATTTTAAGGAGGAAAAGAAATGAAAAAAATATTAAGCATAATAACAATACTTACATTATTATTTTCAACAATACTTATTGGAAAAGTACATGCAACACCGCTGGATTCAATAACTTTAGATGTAGATAAAACTACTGTAAATCCTGGAGACAGTGTGACACTAACAATAAATTTTGGAAAAGATTTAGGAGCATATACTTTTGACATTGCATATGATAACAATTTATTAGAATATGTAAGCTGTGATGGAGGAACTCCAAATGATAATGGGACAAAGGTTAGAGTAACATTTTATGATTCAACAGGAGGAACAGCTCCAAGAAGCAATATGAGTATAAGATTTAAAGCTAAAGAAGGAATAATAACATCAAATCCTACAGATTTATCTGTTACAGCAGAAGGAATGGCAAATGCAGATGCTTCAGAACAATATGATGATATAGGGGTTCCAATAGTAAAAAATATTGTTGTAGAGCCAAGATATGAAGACTACAATATAGATTTAACTTATTCAGGGAATATTATAGAAAATGTAGAAAAAGAAATGACATTAACAATATCATCTAGCATGGGAAAAAACTATGAACATGCAAGAATTGTAGCAGAAGCAACTACACCAGATGGAGGACAAGTTACATTAAAAGGAACAGATGAACAAAGTCTAGAACATGATATTATCCAAAGTGGATGGGGAGATGCATCAGGATATGAAATAGGAGGACAAAATGTACAAAAAGTTCTATCATTAAGAGGACTCTTCACTAAAGCAGGTGCATATACAATAAAAATAAAATTAATAGATAGAGACTCATCAGATGCTGAAATAGCTAGTAAAATATTTAGTTTTACAGCAATTACAGAAGAGCAAAATAATAATCAAACAAATAATAGTGGCGCAGATGAAGGAACAAATAATAGTCAAACTGAAAATATTACAAATCCAGTAGAAGAAAATAACGTAAATAATCAAAAAGAAAATTTACCAGAAACATTACCAAAAACAGGTAAAAATATTTATATTCCTATAATTATATTAGCGATTACTCTAATTACTACAGGAGTTGTATTACAAAGAAAAAATAAATTTTAGAGATAAAAGATTAAATATCAACTAAAAGAAAATATGATAATGAATTTAAAAGACCATAAAAAATTTTTATCTAATAAGAGATTTACCTCAGAAGTTTAGCAAAAAATTTTGTTGGATAAAAAAATTACTAATAAATATTATAGAAAATTTTGCTTCGTAAAAACTTAAATAAAATATCAAATAAAAATGTAAGGTTTTTACGAAGCATTTATATTTAAACTTAAATTCAAGATTAAATTACACAAAATTGTAAAAACTTAACAAATTAATTTGAAAGATATTTTTAAAAAACTCAAACAAAACCTACATAAGAGGAGTTTACAATGAAAAATAAAGTTTTAAAATATTCAATTATAATTTTAATTTTATCAATATTATTTTTTATTTTATTCAATATACGAAAAGAAGATGGCATAAAAGAGAACACAGTTGTAGAAAAAGTTGTTTCAAAAACAAATATAAATCTAAATCAAAATTCAATAACAGAAGAACAACAATCCACAACAAATGAACAAATTGTGGAAAAAGAATATATAGAAACGGAATTTAATGGATATAAAGTAAGTGCAAAAATGTATATACCAAAAATTAATTTAGAAACATATGTATTAGAAAAATATAGCAAACAAGCACTTCTTACCTCTGTAACAAAATTTTATGGAGGAGAACCTAATCAGATAGGAAATTTTTGCATAGCAGGACATAATTATGGAACGTCAAATATGTTTCAAAATTTAAAAAATTTAAATATTGGGGATGAAATATTTTTAGTAGACACAAATGGAAATAAAGTAAAATATACAATTTATGACATTTATAAAGTATTACCAAATCAAACACAATGTTTATCACAACAAACAAATGGAAAAGTAGAATTAACATTAATTACATGTACATTAGATTCAGAAAAAAGAATAATTGTAAAAGCTAGAAAAGGATAGCTAAACATTTATTTTCTAAGTAAATAAGACAGAAATAACATATGAAAAAACAAGTTTTGAATTTACAGGAAATAAATTTAAAAAGCAAAATTAAAACGATTAAAAGACACTTTTAATAAAAAAACTAATAAACAGACTATTATAAGAAATTTCAAGAAAGGAGAAATTCGTATAACAAATATATTTGCATTATACGAGTAATAAAGATGAAAAAACTACTATTATCAATATTTATATTTCTAATAATAATAATTATTGATATAAAAGTACAAGGAGCATATACTGCCAATGGAATAAACAATTTTCCAGAAAGTTATAGACCATATTTGGAAGTATTACAAAAAAAGCATCCTGAATGGAACTTTACAGCTTTATATACAGAATTAGATTGGAAATATGTAATTGACAATGAGAATATATTTGGGAAAAATCTAGTTCCAAAATCATATACAGACGAATGGAAAAATACTAATCCAGGTGAATATAATATAGAAGTAGATAGCGGATGGGTTGACTCCTCTAGAAAATCTGTGGAATATGCAATGGATCCTAGAAATTTTTTAAATGATGTCAGAATTTTTCAATTTGAGGGATTATCATATGTAGAAAATTTAAATCAAATAAACACAATAGAAAAAATCTTGTATGGAACAGAATTTTATAACAATAAAGTAAGTTATATAAATACACAAGGACAAACAGTAACTATGAATGAAAAATATGCTGATTTAATCTTGCGTGCTGCCCAAACTTCAAAAGTCAGTTCCTATCATTTAGCATCAAGAATAAAACAAGAAGTAGGACCATTTTTATCACATTCTTCAATAAGTGGAAAGGTAGCACGGGTATGAAGCATTGTACAACTTTTATAATATAGGTGCAACAAGCTCATCTGAACCAATGGGAGCAATAATAAATGGATTGAAATATGCAAGAGATGGGCATGGTGCAAGTGAAGCAACAAAAACAAAATATCTAATTCCTTGGAACACAAAAGAAAGAGCAATAACAGGAGGAGCAATATTTATAGGATCTAGTTATATAAATATAGGACAAGATACAATATATCTACAAAAATTTCATGTAGTAGATAGTAGAGGAGGAGAGCTTTTTTGGCATCAATATATGACAAATGTATTAGCTCCATATAGTGAATCTAATTCAATTTATAAAGGATATTTAAATAGCAATTTATTAGAAACAGACATGAATTTTGTAATTCCAATATATAATAACATGCCTGAGCTTCCATGCAAAAGACCAAGTATTTTAGATAAAGACTATGTAGAAGATAATACAAAAGTTTATGCAGATGTAACAACAAC
>CALXXK010000110.1 GCA_944392675.1 uncultured Clostridia bacterium | reverse complement strand
CTATTGAGAATTCTGTAAAAAGTTTATCAAACCACATTTTAGAAAATCATCTATATAATTGTGTAGCAAGAGATCTTGAAAAAGGAGATTTTGAAGTTATAGATGAATTAATTAGTTTATTTAAAAAATTTAATAGGTAGAAAGAAAAGTTGAAAAATAATATGAATTTAATTTTTTAACCTAAATTTATGCCTAAGAAAGGAAGGATTTTAAAATGAAAGAAACAACTTTAAAAGTAAAAGGAATGGTATGTGGAGGATGTGAAAACAGAGTAAAAAATGCACTAGGAGAAATTGAAGGAGTAGAAAATGTAGAAGCAAGTTTTGAAACTGGGCTAGTAAAAGTAACATCAAAAGATGATGTAAAAAAAGAGACATTAGAAGAAACTATTGATGATATTGGATTTGAAGTAGAAAAATAAAAAAGGAATGAAATTAAATGAAAAAAATAATATTATCTATTGAAGGAATGACATGTAGTGCATGTTCAAATGGATTAGAAAAATATTTAAATAAACAACAAGGAATAAAACAAGCATCAGTAAATTTAGTTATGGCAAATGCGAGTATAGAATATGATGAAAAGATTTTAGATATTGATAAACTAAATGAATTTGTAAAAAAAGCAGGATTTAAAAGTTTAGGAGAATTCAAAGAAATTAAAAGTGAAGGCAAAAACAAAAAAGAAAAAATAAAATTCATCATATTTACAGTGCTTGCAATTGTTTTCATGTATATTGCAATGGGGCATATGATTAATTTACCAACATTAGAATTTATAGATGTAAATAAAAATCCTATAGGATATACAATATGTTTATTTATATTTGCAATTCTATTTATAATATATGGATTTGATGTGTTAAAAAATGGATATAAAAATCTAATACATAAAACACCAAACATGGATACACTTGTTGGAATTGGAGTATTAAGCAGTTTTTTATACAGTATTTACAGTATGGTATTAATTATAAATGGAGACAATTCAGCAATACATAATTTGTATTTTGAATCAGTAGCAATGGTAATATATTTCATAAAATTAGGCAGATACCTAGATGGAATAAGCAAAGATAAAACAAAAGAAGCAATTCAAAAACTAGTAAAAATAACACCAGAAAAAGCAACAGTAAAAGTAGATGGAAAAGAAAAAACAGTAACAATAGACGAAGTCCATAAAGGAGACATAGTAGTTAGTAAACCAGGAGAAAGAATATCTGTGGATGGAGAAATTATAGAAGGAAAAACTCATTTAGATGAGTCATTCATAACAGGAGAAAGTAAGCCAGTAACTAAAGAAATAGGGCAAAAAGTAATAGCAGGAAGCATTAATTATGACGGATATATAGAATACAAAGCAGAAAAAATAGGAAAAGAATCTACAATATCTGAAATAGTAAAATTAGTAGTAGAAGCAAGTAATACAAAAGCACCAATTGCAAAAATAGCAGACAAAGTTTCAAGTTACTTTGTACCAACAGTTATAGTAATTGCGATTTTAGCATTTATAGCATACTTGATACTTGGATATGATTTTGCAAGCAGTTTAATAGTATTTGTAACAATATTAGTTGTGGCATGTCCATGTAGTTTAGGTCTAGCAACACCACTTGCAATAGTGGTAGCAGAAGGTCTATGTGCAAATAATGGAATATTAGTAAAGAAAAGTGAAATATTAGAAAATGCACAAAAAATAAACACAATTGTATTTGACAAAACAGGAACTTTAACATATGGAAAATTAAAAATATCTGAAATAAAAAATTATACAAATATGAAAAACAAAGAGTTATTACAATTAATTGGAAGCCTTGAAGCAAAATCAACACATCCAATAGGAAAAGCATTTACAGATTATTTAGAAGAAAATAAAATAACAAAAGTAGAAATAAAAGATTTTGAAAATGCTAGTGGACATGGAATTATAGGTACAGTAAATAATCAAAAAATGATTATAGGAAATTCAAAAATTTTAGAAAAATACAATATAGAAAATAATTACAAAAAAGATGAAGAAGAACTATCAAAAAATGGAAACAGTATAGTATATGTTACTCAAAATAATAGAATCATTGCACTAATTGGAGTAAATGATATTGTAAGAGATAATGCAAAACAAGTAATAAAAGAACTAAATGAAAATAAAATTGATACAATTATGCTAACAGGAGACAATAAAGATACAGCTACAAAAATAGCAGAAGATATAGGTATAACGAAAGTAATAGCAAATGTTTTACCTTCAGAAAAAACAAATGTTATAAAAAAATTAAAATCAGAAAATAAAATCGTTATGATGTGTGGAGATGGAATAAATGACAGTCCAGCACTTGCTACAGCAGATATTGGAGTTAGCGTAAAAAGCGGAACAGACATTGCAATGGATTCATCAGATGTTATTCTTACAAGAGATAATTTAGATAGTATAACTAAATTAATTTCTATAAGTAAGAAAACAATAAAAATAATTAAGCAAAATCTATTTTGGGCATTTTTCTATAATGTTTTAATGATTCCAATTGCAATTGGATTTTTGAAACCAATTGGAATATCAATAAATCCAATGATTGCAAGTATTGCGATGGTATTAAGTAGCTTAACAGTTATTTGTAATACTTTGAGATTGAGAAGATAGACTTATGCATAATTTTTAAATATTAGTTTAAACTATAACAAAATAGCTGAATTTACGAAAAATATTTTTAAATTATCTTGACAAATTAAAAAATACAAAGTATAATAATTACTGTTATTGCTTATGGCGAAGTAGCTCAGTTGGCTAGAGCATTCGGTTCATACCCGAAGGGTCATGTGTTCGAATCACATCTTCGCTACCATTTTATATGGCTTACGAACTGTAAAGTTTGTAGGTCTTTTTTTTATATATTAAACTAGTAGGATGAGAACAACAATTATTTAGCTTTGCAAACTATTTCTAGAAAATTTTTACTTCAGCTAAAATTATGGAGATGGATTTAGTACAGTAAAATAAAATTGCATTGCATTTAATTTAATAGCATTGATTGTAAAATAAAAAAAATATAAAAGATGATAAAATACTTGATAATTACAAACAAATGTTTTAAACTATATATAGTTTTATACAAGGATGTGAAATTATGGAAGCAAATAAGTTAGCAATGCAAAACGAACTATCAAATGAAGATATAAAAAATTTAATATATACAATAAGAGGAAAACAAGTAATGCTGGATAGTGATGTGGCAATGTTATATAATTACGAAACAAAAAAAGTTAATCAGGCAGTAAAAAGAAATATAGATAGATTTCCAGAAAGATTTTGTTTTCAGTTAACAGAAGAAGAATTAGAAAGTATGTGGTCACAAATTGTGACTACCTCAAAATTAAAAGATAATAAATACAGGAGCAAAAAATACTTACCATATGTATTTACAGAACAAGGAATAGCGATGCTTTCAGGAATATTAAAAAGCGAAGTCGCTGTACAAGTTAGTATTAAAATAATGGATGCATTTGTAGAAATGAGGAAATTTATAAATATAAATAAGAGTTTATTTGAAAAAGTGATTACTATTGAAAATAAGATGGATAAAAAATTTATTGAACATGATAAAAAGTTTGAAATAATATTTGATCAATTACAATTTGAAGAGAATATTAAACAAAGAATATTTTTTGATGGACAAATATTTGATGCATATAGTTTAATAATAGACATTATAAAAAAAGCAAATAAGAAAATTTTAATAATAGATAATTATATAGATGATAGTGTCTTAAAAATGTTAGCCAAAAAGAAAAATAATGTAGAAGTATTTATTCTAACATCAGACAAAAGTAATATTCAAAATTTAGATGTTCAAAAATTTAATAAAGAATATCCTATATTAAAAGTTGTGAAGACAAATAAATTTCATGATCGTTTTATAGTTATAGATAACAAAGAAATGTATCATCTAGGAGCATCAATAAAGGATTTAGGTAAGAAATGTTTTGGGATTAATAAAATTGAGGATACAAAAATTATACAAAAAGTTATTAATATATAAAAAAACAGTATATATCAAAGTATTTGGTATGTACTGTTTTTTTATATTTCAACTGAACATAAAAAATATATTAACAGTTTTTTAAAAAATTTATCAGTGGCCACTGACATTATATATTTCAAATATTATAAAATCCCAATATACAAAAAAATTAATAAAAAATAATACAACCAACAAATTGCGTATTTACAGGGAAAAAATCAATAGTATATACAAAATACAAAGAATATTTTATGAAAAACAACATAAGTATATAATGAATATTTTTATAAAGGAAAATAAGCTTTTCGTAAAATAAATTCATATAACAAAAAAATAGGTGATAGAATTCAGTTAGCTTAAGAATTGAGGTGAGAAAATGATAGACAAAATCTGTAATTTCTTAACCGACAAAATTAGACAAGAAATGCCAGAAATAGACGACGAAAAAGCTGAAGTAATAAATTATGGACTACAAAATATAATAGGAGAATT
>CALXXK010000109.1 GCA_944392675.1 uncultured Clostridia bacterium | reverse complement strand
AATTGCTTTTTCTATTTCTTTTAATATACTTACATCCCATGGTTGTATAACTATTAATCTAGCTTCTGGCACTGATACACCAGCTACTTGATTTATTGGTGTTGGTGTTCCATAATAATCTATTTTTACCTTATTTAATATTGCAGGGTTTGCTCTTCCAGCTCTAACCTCTGATAACCTTTCACTATAAACACTTATTGACTTTTCCATTTTTTCTTTTAAATTTGTATAATCCATTTTCATTTCCTCCTTTTTGTCTCATTTGGGACGTTTCTTTTTGAGACATTTCTTTTCAATATATTTTTTATCCTCATTGAAACTAAATCTTTCACTATTATTTTTCATATCATTAGGAATCATTCAGAAATGTCTATAATAATTTTTAAGAAACTATTGTCCCTATTTTCTCCCCTTTTACTGCCCTTACTATATTTTCTGGGTCTGATATTCCAAATACTAGTAATGGTATGTTATTATCCCTACACATTGCTGTTGCTGTTGAGTCCATTACTTTTAAATCTTTATTTAATACATCTAAATATGATATTTCTTCAAATCTAATTGCATCTGGTTGTATTTTTGGGTCTGCTGAGTATACAGCATCTATCGCCTTTCCTAATAAAATTATATCTGCTTTTATTTCTGTTGCTCTTAATACTGCTGCTGTATCTGTTGTAAAGTATGGATGACCTGTACCTCCTGCAAATATTACTACTCTTCCTCTATTTAAATGTTTTTCAGCTTTTCTTTGTATAAATGGTTCTGCTATTTCTCTCATTTCGATTGATGTTTGCAATCTTGAATGTAATCCTCTTGCTTCTAATGCATCTTGTAATGCTAATCCATTCATAGCTGTTGCAAGCATTCCCATATAGTCTGCTGTTGTTCTTTCCATTTGATGTCCATTTCTTCCTCTCCAGAAGTTTCCTCCTCCTACTACTATTGCAACTTGTACTCCCATTTCTACAACTTCTTTTATTTTGTCACATATTGCCCCTACTGTTTTTACATCTACTCCTGTCTTTTGTTCTCCCGCCAATGCTTCGCCACTTAATTTTAATAATATCCTTTTATATTTCGGCTCTGACAATTTTTCCACTCTCCTTAATTTATATTTTGTCATGCTTATTTTATCATATATTAGAAAAAAATACAGTATTTTTTTAATTTTTTCTTAATTTTTGGAAAAATAAAGTTAATATTC
Organism: uncultured Clostridia bacterium; assembly: GCA_944392675.1. Taxonomy (GTDB): domain Bacteria; phylum Bacillota; class Clostridia; order TANB77; family CAG-508; genus CAG-269. The sequence continues at coordinate 3,305 of CALXXK010000109.1, read as the reverse complement.
ACTATCTTCAATAAAACATTAATATCTTATAAAGTCAGAAAAGGCAAGAAGAATAATTATATTCCTCTTGCCTCTTCCTTAAATTTTTCTCACAATTCTGGTTAATTCTTCGGCATCATAATACAAGATTATTCTTTTACCAGTATCTCTCATGCCAAAGACTGGTCTTCCATTTTTTCCATTTCTTATTGCCAAAATATTTGGCTTCCGAAATGTCTCATAATGTCCATTTTTTCTTGATAAAGTTTTTAAATTTTCTTTTTTCATTTGTTTTACTAGAGGAATGGATTGCATTCCTCTTCTCCTTTCTGCATTTTTTATATACATATATTATACCACTAATTTAACATAAATTCAAATTTTCCCTACTAAAAGTTTATTCTAACTTTCATTTCTCACATCAATGCTAATATCACAAAAAATCATTCCTCAAGGCAAAAGATATATAAATATTTTTTGCTTACATATCTTTTTAGGCTCTCTTAAATTCTACATTGACTATACTGTTAGAGAAAACATTAATATATTATTTTTCAACTCTCAAATCTGTTTTTATATACTTATTACATTCATCTTTTATTTCTTCTAACTTTTCAGGTGAAAATGGAATTACAGCAACTCCATCTACTCTTTTATATTGCTGAAGTACATATTTTTTAGCATTTTTCTCAGACAAATATTTTGCAATATCAATACAATCATTTTCATCAACAAACTTTGGATAAACTGTAGTTCTAAACTCATATTCTGGTATATTATTTATAATAAAATCAACACTTTTCTTTATTTTCTCTATATCAACTTTTCTACCAGCTATTAATTCATATTTATCAAAACTTGTCTTGAAATCCATACCTATATACGAAATTTTAGCCTTATTTTTTTCTAAAAATTCTGGTCTATATCCATTTGTATGTATTCCTATATTAAAACCATCTTCGTATAAAATATCGACTACTTGCTGTATATTTGGAGAAATTGTACATTCTCCTCCTGATAATATAATATGACTTACAAAATCTTTTCTTTCTATTAACTTAGGTAATATTTCTTTTTCAAAATTAATTGATTTTGCTTTACTAATATCTTTATTTTGACAATACTCACAAGCAAAATTGCACCCTTCAAAAAATAATGATGTACATACTTTTCCTGGATAATCTAGCATACTAGCCCATATTACTGACTTTAACATAATATAATTCTCCTTATCAATTCACATATTTGTCATTTTGGGGACGCGTCCAAAAATGACAATTTAATATTTTTGAATATATTAATTAACTTTTTACAATAAACCTCAAAATTGTCATTTTTGGACGCGTCCCCAAAATGACAATTTTGAATTTTTAAGTATTTTCTTTAACATTTCCGAAATTATAAAGTTCTTCTACTTCTCCTGATTTTACTATTCCATTTAGCTCTAATGCTGGTACTTGATATATATCGTTTTCTAATAATTTTGCTCTTGCTACGAAATCTTCTTCTATATTTACCTCTTCATATGGTATTGCATTTTCTTTGAACATTCCTTTTAATGTTTGACATCTTGGACAAGTTGTTGTTGTATATAATTTTAACATAAATAATTCCTCCTAATAATTCAATTTGAACTTTCCATCATTTTATTTATCTCTACATTGTTTTTACAATTTTCTTATTTTTATTTATCATAGGGATTTTAACCCCCGTCCCCAAAATCCCTAACTTATTTTTTCTCTTTTTCTGTCTGCTAATTCTGCTCGTTTTCCACTATTGAATTTGTCTATAAATACATAATATCCTGTTATTCTTGTTACTCCTCTTACGTTTTCACTTCCACATTTTGGACATTTGCCTATTAATCCATTATAACGTGTATGACATTCTTTACATAGGGTGTATTCTGGTGATAATACCCATTGTACACATTTTGTGTTGTCCCATGTTGTTTTTATTAATTCATATATTGCTTTTGGGTCTGGGCTGTTTTCTCCTCCCCAGATGTGTATCATACTTCCTGCTTCTACTAAGTTATGGAATTTTGATTGTTTCATTAATCTTGTTATATAGTCTACATCACTGTCTGTTGCAAAGTGTACTGAATTTGTATAATACATTCCAAATTCATTTTTCTTTACAAATGCTTTGTCTCCATATTTCTTTACATCTAACTTTGCAAATCTTCCTGCTGTTGATTCTGCTGGTGTTTCTTCTAATTTCATGTTTATTCCATATTTTGCTGATAGCTTTTTAGTCTCATGATACATATATGATATTATCTGAAGTGATAATGAATATGCTTCATCTGTTTCATGCATTTCTTTTCCTATTAAATTATATATACATTCGTTTAATCCTACTATTCCAATTAAATATGAAATATTTTTTAATCTTACATATGGTTTTCCATCCATTCCATTTACATAGAAACTTAATGGTGAATTTTCTAAATTAGCTAATTTCCATACATAATCTTGACGTATTATATGTGCCCTTGCTGCTTTGTCCATTGCTTTTGACAATTCTTCGTAAAATTTATCCATGTCGTGGTCTGATTTTAATGCCATTCTTGGTAAATTGATTGATACATTTTGACCTCCAACAAATCTAAGTTCTTCTGGAGTATCTATTAATTTTTTATCTTCTTCAGTGAAGTCTATTTTCAATCTACAACATTGTGATACAGAAAAAGCATTTCTATCAAATATAAAATATGGACATCCTGATTTACTTGATGCTTCACATGCTAACATTAATAATTGTTTTGCTACTGGATCTGTAAATGACTCTTGATTTATATGCAAATTAATTTTTGGGAATGCAAATGGCATTCCATCTGCGTCTCCTTCTCCTACTACTTCAAGTATGGCTTTTGTAAATTGTGCTGCTTCTTTACTATAGTCTTCATATGTTAATACATGGTAATCATTTTCTTTTGCAAATTGTTTTGCTTCTTCTTGTGTATCAAAATAATATATTTTTTCAAGATAGTCTTTTACCATATATTTTCCTCTTGCTCCCATTGCTAATACTTTTTTGTAATGTTCTGGAATTGATAGATAAACATTAAAATCCGTAAATGCTACTTGTCCACCTCTTGCTCCTGCAAGTTGTGATAAATCAAATATAAGTGTTTGAGCCAATTGCTTTATCTCTTTATATGTCATATTTGTTAATAAAGGAGCAAAAAATACATTTAAAGCTTCCCATCCAATTGCTCCTGCAAATTGGCTTTGTAAAAATTGAGTTATTGAACATATATGTCTTGCAAGTACATTTGCACTATTTGCTGGTTTAGAATTAGATGGTATTGTTGGAATATT
>CALXXK010000108.1 GCA_944392675.1 uncultured Clostridia bacterium | reverse complement strand
TTTATGTGTCAGGGAATAATGGAAGAATAAATTTGTATTCAGAAGAATTTGAAATAAATGAGTAGTAAAAAATGTAAAACTAGTTGTTACAAACATTTGTACTGCATGATATGATTCGAAAAGAAGATCATTATTTATACAACTGATGATGGAAAAGTAAAATATGACAAGGAGGAATTATGTTTAAGTTACATTCAGAATATAAGCCAACTGGAGACCAACCACAAGCAATAGAATACCTATCAAAAGGAATAAAAGAAGGAAAAAAATTTCAAACACTGTTAGGAGTAACAGGTTCTGGAAAAACATTCACAATGGCAAATATTATTCAAAATGTTCAAAAGCCAACACTTGTATTAGCACATAACAAGACTTTGGCAGGGCAATTATACAGCGAATTCAAAGAGTTTTTTCCAGAAAATAATGTAGAATATTTTGTGTCATATTATGATTATTACCAACCAGAAAGCTATATTCCTTCTACAGACACGTATATAGAAAAAGATTCGTCAGTAAATGACGAAATAGACAAACTAAGACATTCGGCTACATTATCATTATTTGAAACAAGAGACGTAATAATTGTAGCATCAGTGTCATGTATATATGGGTTAGGGGATCCGATAGATTACCAAGAAATGATGTTATCTCTAAGACCAGGAATGCAAAAGTCAAGAGATGAAGTATTAAAGAAATTAATATCAATGCAATATACTAGAAATGAAATAGATTTTAAAAGAGGAACTTTTAGAGCCAAAGGAGATATAGTAGAAATATATCCATCGGATCAATCAGAATCAGCAGTAAGAGTAGAATTTTGGGGAGATGAAATAGAAAAAATAGCTGAAATAAATCCATTAACTGGTAAAACTATAGGTACAAGAAAACATATATTGATATCACCAGCTTCACATTATGTAACAACAAAGGAAAAGATGGAAAGAGCAATAGTTACAATAGAAGAAGAAATGGAAGAAAGAGTAAAATATTTTAAGTCACAAAACAAACTAATAGAAGCACAAAGAATAGAAGAAAGAACGAATTTTGATATAGAAATGATGAAAGAAACAGGATTTTGTTCTGGAATAGAAAATTATTCAAGACATATAAGTGGAAGACCAGAAGGAAGCCCTCCATATACATTATTTGACTACTTTCCAAAAGATTTTTTATTGTTAATAGATGAATCACATGCTACAATTCCACAAGTTAGAGCAATGTATAATGGCGATAGAGCAAGAAAAGAATCATTAGTAAAATATGGTTTTAGGCTTCCATCAGCTTTTGACAATAGACCTTTAAAATTTGAAGAATTTGAACAAAGAATAAATCAAGCTATTTTTGTAAGTGCAACACCAGCAGAATACGAAAAAGAGCATAGCAAAGATAATATAGTAGAACAAATTATAAGGCCAACAGGATTATTAGATCCAAAAATAGAAGTTAAACCAGTTACAAATCAAATAGATGATTTATTAGAACAAATTAGAATAAGAGTAGAAAAAAAGGAAAGAGTATTAGTTACAACATTAACTAAAAAAATGGCAGAAGATTTAACAGAATATTTAAAAAGTTTAGATATAAAAGTAAACTATATGCATTCAGATACAAAAGCATTAGAAAGAATGGAGATAATAAGAAATTTACGTTTAGGTGAATATGACGTCTTAGTGGGAATAAACCTTTTAAGAGAAGGGTTAGACATTCCAGAAGTATCATTAGTTGCAATTTTAGATGCTGACAAAGAAGGATTTCTACGTTCAGAAAGGTCATTAATACAAACAATAGGACGTGCAGCCAGAAATACAGATGGAACAGTTATAATGTATGCAGATGAATTAACAGATAGTATGGAAAAAGCAATCTCAGAAACTAATAGAAGAAGAAAAATACAAGAACAATATAATATAGAACATGATATTACACCAAAAACTATCCAAAAATCTGTTAGGGATACAATAAGCATAATTGATGCAGCAGATATAAGTGTAGAATATAAATTAGAAAATAATGAAGATATAAAAGAAACAATTGCAAAACTTACAGATGAAATGTTAAAATACGCAGCTGAAATGGAATTCGAAAAAGCAGCAGAATTACGTGACAAAATAAAAGAATTAGAAAAATTGACAGGGGACGTTCCTTGAATCCCTAAAATTAGGGATAAAAGGGACGGACCTTTGGAATTTCGTTTTGGGAGCGTCTCTAAAAAGAAAATTATTTATAGTAATTTGATATTTAGCTTTTAAATTTTTTTACACTAATTAAACAAAGGTATTATATATAAATTTAGTAATTACTCGGTTAACATTACAGAATAAATAAATTCTAAAATTATCAAGCAGGCACCTCTCAAAGCAAGTTTGAGATTCTCCTACTTGATAATTAAAGAATTTATAATATTCTTACATTCACATTCATAATTACTAAATTTATATATAATACCTTTGTTTTTTATAATGAAAAATCTTATAAAAATAAAATTATAAAATTTTATGAATTAAAATTTTTCTTTTTTGGACACACCCCTAAAACGGATTCCCAAAGGTCCGTCCCTTTTATCCCTAATTTTAGGGATTCAAGGAACGTCCCCTGTAAAAAAGTGATAGAGGTTCTATAAAAGAACCTCTAATTGCATTTTTTAACAGTTACATAAAAAAGTACTTTTTAAAAGACTAGCACTTGCTTTATAGCGAGTAATACCATCACTATCAACATCCTTTGTTAATGGAATACCATTGGATGTGAGATGAGAAATATCTTCTGTTGATAAAATTAGCGAAATTTCATCTTGTGATGCTTCTCGTACTTTTTCTGTTAAGTAGTGAAAAAAGGGCAAATATATCACCTTCCTTTGTAAAATAAAAATGCAAATAAATATGTAACTATTGTATTATACTAAATGAAAAATGAAAAAAATGTCGAAAGATAGAAAACATATAAAATTTTTATTTCTTGAAAAATTTGAATAGATAAAAATGAAAGGAAGCAAATAAACCGCTTCCTCTCACAAAATATTGTTTAATGCTGAGCGCTATGCTCAACATAATCTGGTGTGTTTGCAAAATAAATTGCAGGAACCAAAACGAATAATATCATAAATATTATGAATACTATTCCTAATATTTTTTTCATAAAGTCACTCCCTTCAGATGTTTTCAATTATATTATAATATAAAAGTTCTTTAAAATCAAATAAATATTTGTTATATAAAATATTTATATAAGATTTTATCAATACTTAGCTCTATTACTTTTTAATATATTTGTTTTTTAATAAATGTTTTATATGCAAAATAAATTGCTAAGAAGATTAACACTTCTTAGCAAAATCATGTAAACCATATAAATCACTATCTATCAAAAGTTGAGCTCTTTTTTTAGTTTTTTCATCAGAATTCAAAGAATTCTCAATAAATTCTGGATGTTCAAGTAAAAAGTCTCTCATTGTTTTGTCAGGATTTTCAAAAAAATTATTTAGCATTTCTAATTGTGATTTATTAATAACATTCATATCAAAAGCTTTTTTAAATAAGCTTTCATCAATATTTACTAAGGAAAATGATTTTATTCCTTCAGCTTCAATTTTATCTTTTCCACCTTGCATTCTATCTACAACAACACAAGACCAGCAAATTTTAGCTCCCATGTTTTTAATTGCTGGTATCCAAGCTCTGATGTAGCTAGAAGCAACAGTTATTAAATCAGCAATATGTAAAACTTTTTTGTTTTTGAATTCAATATTAATTTCATTTTTTGAAAAATCACTATCACTAACAACTACAGAAAGGTCTTTATATATTGAAATGTGTGGCTTGTCTAAAAGATAAGCAAGAATATTTGAAAAGAACCAATCTCTTCTTTCTCCACCAGATATAAAATCAATTTCATCTACATTAATGTTATTTTCAATATATTCTTTCATAGTATCAATAACATCTTTATATATGGCGTTGGTTTTATATTGTTTTAATACTTTTTGAAAAACTTTTCTAGGTAAAGATTCTTTGTTTGATAAACACTCATCAATAAAACTTAGTAATTCTGTAGCTTCTTTTTCACTTCCGTATATAAAATGCGTATTTATGAAATATGGTCCGATTTTTCCAGAGGTATACCAAAAAGGCTTATTTTCTTCACAAAAACGTATTGCATTTGTTTCAAATAAATATGACATAATATTAGACATAACATCTCCTCCTTATACAATTATTTTAATTTAAAAAGGGAATTTTGTCAATTAAAATATTTTGATGTTAAATTATGTAATCTTTTGAACAGCAAAAATAGAAATTTAAATAAATTATCTTGTTAAATAAAGTCATATTTTTTATAATTTTAGAAGAATATATTCTATAAAATATAAAAACAAAAGAAAGAAGGGGAATAATATATGAAAGACAAATTTGAAAAATACGAAAGTAAAGGAATTACATTAATTGCCTTAGTTATTACAATAGTACTAAATGCTGGCGCATGGTCATAATGAAAAAATGTTAGCATCCAAAACGCAAATTGGGAGAAAAA
>CALXXK010000107.1 GCA_944392675.1 uncultured Clostridia bacterium | reverse complement strand
CAATTTTGAGGTTTATTACAAAAATTTAATTAATATGTTCTAAATGTAAAATTGTAATTTTTGGACGCGTCCCCAAAATGACAAAAAGCCCTGTCCCCAAATTTCCTATCTAGCCTTTCTCCTTTGGCACTATTCAAATATTTTGTTAAATTCTTGTTCGTTTATTTTTTCTTTTTCAAGTAGTACTTGTGCTATTGCATCTAATTTATCTCTATGTTCTTTTAATAAGGTTTGTGCATCATTATATGCTGTATCTATTAATGTCTTTACTTCTTGTCCTATTTTATCTCCTATATTTTCTCCAAACATTTGCATTTCATATGGTTCTTTTCCTTGGAAATCTATTGGACCTAAGTTGTCACTCATTCCATATTTTGTTACCATATCTCTTGCTATTTTAGTTGCTACTTCTATATCATTACTTGCTCCTGTTGAGATGTCGTCTAATACTAATTTTTCTGCTGCTCTACCACCAAGTAGTGCTATTAATTTTTCTTGCATTTCTGTTTTTGAAATATAGTATTTGTCTTCATCTGATTTATACATAGTATACCCACCAGCAACTCCTCTTGGTACTATTGATACTTCTTTTACATTTGATTGTGTTGGCAAATATTTACTTACAACCGCATGTCCAGCTTCATGATATGCTGTTAATTTTTTATCTTTATCTGATATTACTCTTTGACGTTTTTCTAATCCTACTGTTACTTTCTTTATTGCTTCTTCTACATCTTGATTTTCTATATCTTCATGTTTCATTTTTGTTGCAATTATTGCTGCTTCATTTAAAATATTTGCAAGTTCTGCTCCTGTAAATCCTGCTGTATCTTCTGCTATACTTTCTAAGTTTATATCTTCTGATAATTTCTTGTCTTTGCTGTGTATTTTTAATATTTCTAGTCTTCCTTTTAGATCTGGGTTTGGTATTGTTATTTGTCTATCAAATCTTCCAGGTCTTAGCAAAGCATTATCTAACATTTCTGGTCTATTTGTTGCTGCTAGGACTATTATTGTTTCTTCTGAACTAAATCCATCCATTTCTACTAGTAATTGATTTAGTGTCTGATTATTTTCTGTTTCTGCTCCACTGTTTGATGTTCTTCTTGAACCTATTGCATCTATTTCATCTATAAATACTATACATGGTGCTAGTTTTCTTGCTTTTTCAAATAATTTTCTAACTCTTGATGCTCCTAGCCCTGCAAACATTTCTATAAATTCTGATCCACTCATTGATATGAATGGAACATCAGCTTCCCCTGCAATTGCTTTTGCTATTAATGTTTTACCTGTTCCTGGTTTTCCATATAATAGTACTCCTTTAGGTATTTTTGCACCCATTTTTACAAACTTTTCTGGCCTTTTTAAAAAGTCAACAATTTCAACTAATTCTGCTTTTTCTTCGTCAAGTCCTGCTACATCGTCAAAAGTTACTTTTGTTTTTCTTTCTGTATCATCATAAACTTTTCCTTTTTCTCCAAGCCCTTGCATTTTAAATATCATTATAAATAGTGCAAGCATTATTGCAGTCGGTAACAATGATATTACTACTGAAGGTATTTGTGCTAAAATACTTTTTGGTTTTTGTATTAATTCAATTTCATTTCCTTCTGCTACTTTAGTTTGAACTAATTCCATAAAACTTTCTGTGTTTGGCACTATTGATGTTTTTTCTTCTTCTTCATTTTTCATTTTTACTTTAACAGTTGTACTTCCAACTGTCATTTCTATTTTTTCTATATTTCCATAAGACATTTCTTTTATTAAATCAGTATATGCAAGTGTTTTCTCGTCATCTTCTTTTGTTTCATTCATATAAAGAAAAACTATTCCAGCTATTAGAGCTAATAATATTATTACAGAACCTAATATGACCAATAACTTTTTATCTTTATTATTTTCTTTATCTTTTTTACTCATCTTTTTCATCAATCCTTTCCGATAGATATCTTTTAGACAATATAAATAATATTATATCTATTTTCTACAATTATTTTACATTATAATACTTGAATTATGCATTAGAACCTTCTGGTTCTTGTTTTGATTTATCATCATCACCTTTTTGTTCTTCTTTATCTTTTTTCTTTCTTTCTTCTTTTTCTTCTTCTCTTTTTTTCTCTTCTTGTTTTTCTTCTTTTTCTCTTTCTAATTGTTGTTTTACTACTGCTTCTACTTCAGCTATTTTCATTAATTCTTGTTGCTTTTTTATAAATTCTCCTTTTAATATAAATATTGCCGCTACTAAGTATATTGCAGCTACTGCTACATACATAACTTGGAAATATTCTATATTGAAATTTATGAATATATTTACTGCAACATATAATATATTTAATATTATTGATAATGTTAATGCATAAACAGTCATATTAAATACTGCTACATATCTCATTCTTATTTTTGCTATCCATGTTGTTAAATATCCAAATATACTAAGTAAAAATGCATTTGAGACTGTTGTAATAAAGTACATGATAAATGCATATACAAACATTGTTATAAATACACTAATATATAAATTTACTATTTGTGTACTATTTGCATAATTTATTACATCTTGTTTAGTAAATTCTTGTATTTGCATTTGACTCAATACATCTTTATAAATATATTCAATAGTTCCTGTTACTGATATATTTTTTAGTTTTACTTTATCTTTTAAAACTATAATTCCATCTCCTGCTTGTTCTATTGATTTTATATATTCATTGACTTTATTTTCATCTTCTGTAATTGTATCTATTATTACCATTCCCATTACTGGACTATCTTCTATTATAATTGGTTCCTCTGAATTAACTGTTAATATTCCATCTTTATATGAAAAATCTGGAAAGTCATTTTGTAGATAATTAACCCCTTCTTGTATTAGTCCATGCGTTTGATATACCATTCCTAAACATAGTACTATAGATAATATTACTACTAGCTTCGTGATATATGAAATTGCTTTTGGAAAACCTTGTGCTGCCATATCTGGATATTTTTCTATTTTAACAATTGAATTATATACTTTTCTAAAAAATCCTGTTTCTTTCCTTGGATTTGTATTATCTGTTCTATTTGTATTCTCATTTTCTTCTTTATTTATACTTTCTTTTTTATTATTTTCTTCTATTACTTCTTTCTTCTCTTCATTTTCTTTTGATTCAAAATCCTCTTTATTTTCTAAATTTTCTTTTACTTCTTCTTCATTTAAATTTTCTTTTTTACTCATTTAAATATACTCCCTTCTTAGACTTGAATCAACAAATTTAGGATTAACTTCTATTTTAACATTATCTCCAACTTTTATATCTTTTCCAGTAATATCACATATGATATGATATGTTCCTATTCTACCTAAAACCTTACATTTAGTATCATTTATTTTAACATATATAGCTTGATTTTTAAAGAAATCTTTCACATCTCTTACTATATATCTTAATTTATCTAACATTCTAAACATATCCCTGTCATTTTTAACATTAACACCATCACTATATCCACATGGTATTACTGCTACTTTTGTTTCTTTCTTAGTTTTATATGCATTAGAATATCCTACATTATATTTTGGTGGTAAAGTTTTTATTTCTGCAACTTTTGCTTCTAAATAACCAATTTTTCTTAATCCCAAAGAATTTACAAATGATAGTCTTCCCAAAAATGCTGACCCCACTCTTACAGCATTTAGATGCATTGTAGGAAATTTGGCAAATGCTGAAGAATTACATATATGAAGCATTCCTGTTTTTATATCATTCATTTTTAATAATTCTATTATATCTAGAAATCTATCGAATTGTAGTTTTGTATATTTATCATCATAAAAACTTATTGAAAAATGCGAATAAGTTCCTTCTATTTGAATATTTTTAATCATTTTTAGGCTTTCCACTATTTTTTCTTTTTCAGTGTATACAAACCCATATCTTCCAAATCCTGTATCTATTTTTATATGTGCTCTTATTTTTACATTCTTTTCTTGCGCTACTTTTTCCGCTACTTCGATATCTTCCTTTGACCCTATCGTTAAAATAATATTATTTTCTACTAATAATTCAACATCTTTTTTTATTGCTGTTGATGATAATATTAAAATATCTTGGTTTATTCCAGCTTTTCTCAACTCTATAGCTTCTTCAATTGTTGATACAGCAAAATATTTTATTCCATTATCAATTAAAAATTTAGTAAATTTAACAATTCCTAGTCCATATCCATTTGATTTTACAACAGCAATTATTTTTACATATTCTCCATTATCATCTTTTCCATTTTTATTTGCATACTTCTTTATTTGTTCTATATTATGTCTTAAATCTTTTACATTTACTACTAATCTTTTCACTTTTCCTCCAAATTTATTAACAGTTATCCTATTTTTTATAATTACTCATTTTTAATTTATCAATGCTTACCTAATTTTTAAAATTAATAATTATATCAATTACTTATTTTTCAATTTCATTTTCAATTGTCTTAATGTTCTAAAAGCTTTTTCTGAAAATTTATATAATTTATATGTTAATGGCTTATATGGCATATATACTTCTCCTATAAATTCTGTAAATGTAGCTCCAAATCCTTGTTTAAATCTATATAAACCATATTGTGGATGATTTTC
>CALXXK010000106.1 GCA_944392675.1 uncultured Clostridia bacterium | reverse complement strand
ATAGGGACAAATTAAAAGGCCAACAATACCAACAATCGAGTTAAACGAGGTGGCAATTACAACAATACAAATAGCAGCAACACCAGAGCGAGTAATCGCAATAACAACAATCCTACTAACAGCAATTCGAACAATGGTTCCAGGCTCACACTCTAATACAATTTTGAGATTATATATTTTAAGGAATGTATACAGTAAAAGTATTAGTATTAAAGAGATTTGTTCCTTCCTAAAATAGGTAAAAATGTATCAGTAAAATAGGTATTAGTAGAATTATAAAGTGATTTGAATATACTTATTTTACGAAATGTAAATAAAATAGAAATAAAAAATAACAAAATAGAAACTAAAAGATAAAAATTAAATCTGAAAGATAAAATATGAAAGATATAATCAGAAGGATATAATTGACTATAAAGGTTTATAGGTAACCTTTTAAAAACCTAAATATATTATACAAGGAGATATTATATATATTAATATATGTAAAATAAAAAATGAATATATGTTTTTTTATAGGAAAAATAATAAGTGATATAGATCTTAAATTCATAGTGAATGATAAGAAAAATACAGCTATAGCAATATTTAAATTAAAAGTTAATGAAAATTGTATTTTAACAGTAAAAGGATATAATAATGTAGCAGACCTGTGTTATAAAAATTTATCAATAAATAATTATATAGCATTGCAAGGAAAATTAAATAGCAAAATGGAAGTGATTTTATATAGTATAGAATTATTTTAGATAATAGTAATATAGAAATATGTAAATATTTAAAAATGGTTGCAAAATCAGAGAATATAAATGTTGTATAAAATCTTTATATAATTTAGAATAAAAATAAACAATAATATAAAAAATCAGTAAATAAAAGAAAAAAACAGAAAAATTATAAATAAAAAAGAATAAATCAAATTTTACGTAAAAATAAACATTGACTTAAAAATAAATTTAGATATAAAATAAAACCAACGAATAAATATTAACAAAGTAAAACATACTAAAGGTAACTGATTAAAAGATTAATTAAACGCTTTAATCAAAATAAAAAGTAAGGAATGAAAAGTTATGAGAATAAATGATTTTCTAGAGAAATTAGAAGAAAACAAAGGAAAAAATATTATATTAGAAGTACAAAATGGAATTATAAAAAAAGCAACAATACAACAAATGAATTATGAAATAAAAGAAGATGAATTATATATTATTAGTTATAGAAATACAGATATAGCAGTAATAAATTTAAATACAATAAGAAGTATTAATGAAAATATAGGAAACATTATAATATATTTAGAAGACAAAAGAGAAACACAAATAAAAATATGGCAATAAAATTGACTAAATTAATAAGTATATGTTATAATGATTACGAAAAAGTTCCGTAAACGGAAAAAAATCGTAATGAAGGGGGGTACGAAAATGGAAATAAAAAGAGACTATTATTTAAAAGAACTTATAGACAGAATAGATAATCAACTTATAAAGATAATAACAGGAATTAGAAGGTGTGGTAAATCTTATCTATTAAATGTAATATTTAAAAATTATCTTAAAGAACAAGGAATAGATGAAGAACATATAATACAATTAAGTTTAGATGAAAATAAAAATAAAAAATATTTAGAGCCAGATGTACTAGATGAATATATAAGAAGCTTAATTAAAGATAAAAATAAATATTATATATTATTAGATGAAATACAAGAAGTTAAAGACTTCGAATCAGTACTAATTGGATTTATGCATATAGATAATGTTGAAATATATGTAACTGGAAGTAATTCAAAATTTTTGTCATCAGATATTGTAACAGAATTTAGAGGTAGAGGAGATGAAATAAGAATATATCCTTTATCATTTGCAGAATTTTATTCTGTATATGATGGTTCTGAAGAAATAGCATTAAGTGAATATTATACCTATGGAGGATTACCTTTGACAGTACTAGCAAAGACTGACAATAGTAAAATAAACTATCTAAAAACACAAAAGGATAATGTGTACATTAATGATATTGTTGACAGAAATAAAGTCCAAAATAAAGAAGAATTAGAAATGTTAGTACAAATAATAGCATCTGATATAGGCTGTCTTACTAATCCTTTAAAATTGTCAAATAATTTTAAAGAAAGAGATAAATTATCAACAATGACAGATAAAACAATATATAACTATTTAGGATATTTACAAGATGCTTTTATGATAGAAAAAGCAAGAAGATTTGATGTTAGAGGAAAAAGATTTATAGAAACACCTCAAAAATATTATTTTACAGATATGGGAATTAGAAATTCATTTCTGGACTTTAGACAAAGTGAAGAAATATCACATACTATGGAAAATGTTATTTATATAGAATTAAAAAAACGAGGATATAACGTGGATGTTGGCTCTGTTGAAATACGTGAAGGAGACTCAAGAAAACAGCTAGAAATTGATTTTGTAGCAAATAAAGGAAACAATAAAATATATATTCAATCAGCACTTGAAATGAAAACAGGAGAAAAAGTAAGACAAGAGCAGAAATCATTATTAAATGTAAATGATTTTTTTAAAAAAATAATAATAGTTGGAGATAATATAAAAAGATCTCGATATGATAATGGAATTATATTGATGAGTATATATGATTTTCTTTTAGATGATAATAGCTTAGAGTATTAATTGTATACCAATGTCTTTATTTAAGACGTTTCTCTTTAAAATATGATTACGTAATATTTTTTGCCAAAATATAGTTAATATATTTTTATAATAAATCACTTGATATTAAAAATATAATATAGTAAAATGTAAGTGTAAAGTAAAACAAAATATATAAAAAGCATTAAATTTTAAGGAGGTAATTAGCAAGTGATTATAGCAAACTAGGAAAAATGCTAGATTTATGCAAAGGAGAAGAAAGAGAAAGAGTAATAGAAAAAACAGTATCAGGAGAGGGAATAGTAAGTGAGATAACGCAAAAATTCAATCCAGCAATAGAATTTACAGAAAAAGACTTAGTATCAATGTTATTCTATTTAGGATATTTAACAATAGCAGGAGAAGTATTTGAAAAACCAGAATTAAAAGTACCAAATAGAGTAATGAAAGAAATATATTCAGAATACTTTATGGAAATATTAAGTAAAAATACAGATTTACAAGTAACAGAAAGTGATTATAACGAAATGTTACAAGAAATAGCAATAGAAGGAAAAATAGATAAAATAGTAGATTTAGCACAAAAATATTTACAAAACTTATCAAATAGAGATTTTGTAAAATTTGATGAAAAAACGGTAGTAGCAGTAAATGATAAAATATATGTAGAAGAAATAAAATAATTAGCAAAAGTTTTCAAAGAAACCAAAGTTGTCAGAAGGGACGGGCTATTTTGGCACGAAAAATAATCTTAGATTTTAAAGAGAAATCTGAGGTTATTTTTTTACTGATTTTAAGCTTCCTGTTTAGCTAAGGATAATTACTTTTCTGACTATTTCTTTATATAATACTTATACACTAAAAAAGTCATAACATTTTTAAGTGAAAATAAAAAATAAGAAACATTTATCAAGAAGATATAAATATGAGTAAAATATTAAATTTATATTACAAAAGAATAATTTAAAATGAAAACATTGACTTAAAATGACAGGTTAGATATAATAAAAATAAGATGTAAAAGATAAATATTTTTAATTATGTAAAACATTGATTAGATAAATTAAACAACTAAAAAAATAATATTGATATAAAAAATTAGTTTTTTTATAATTTAAATATAGATAAACAAACATTAAAAAAGTTAAATTCCAAAATATCAAGACAATTTAGAATAATAAGAAAAATGCACTTATATAAGATTTTTGTTCTATAAAAATATAAAGAAAAAATTCATGGCTAAAATTAGTAAGTAAAAAAGAAAAAATAAAAGGAGGAAACAACACATACTCATACAAAAAAGCAACAGACAGTAATTATACACAAGTCCAAACAACAACAAATAACACATATACATTTACAAACTTAGAAGAAAATACAGAATATAATATAAAAGTAAAAGTAGAAACAGCAGAAGGAAGTATAGAAAAAGAAATAACAGTAAAAACAGCATCAACAAAGCCACCAGAAGAAGAGGTACCAGTAGGAACAATAACATTTGGAACAGCAACATGGAGTGGAGGAAAAGCAAGTGTACAAGTAAGTACAACATCAGGATATGAAATGGAATACCAAATAAATGGAACAACAGAAGGAAGTTATACACAAAAAGCAAGTAACCAAACAAACAGCTACACTTTTGAAGGACTAGAACAAGGAACAAGTTATGACATAAAAGTAGAAGTACAAGGAGATAATGCAGGAAACAAAGGAGAGGGAACACTAGAAAATATAACAACAGGAAAAGTAACAGGGGGAACAGTAGAAGGAGCAATAACATTTGGAAATCCAACATGGAATGCAGGACAAGCAAGTATAACAATAAGTACAAATACAAGTTATAAAATAGAATATCAACTAAATGCAACAACAGGAAGCTGGACAGAAATAGCAAACAATGGAACAATACAAAATTTATCACATAACACAACAGTATATGCAAGACTAACAGACGGAAACAACCATGGAGACTATACAAGTACAAACATACAAGAT
>CALXXK010000105.1 GCA_944392675.1 uncultured Clostridia bacterium | reverse complement strand
ATATTTATTGACAAAAAATTAATTAAGTTATATATTTTTGTATATATTAATAAAAAATACAAAGGAGGTTCTTATGATTAAGAAAAATTTAAAGATTTTTATATCTTTTATTTTAATTTTATGTGCTTTAGCTTTACCTATAGTAAATGCAGCTGAACAAAATCAAGAAGCAACACCAATCTCTACTGAAACAACTAACGAAGATGGTGAAGCAAATGATACATCAACAGGAAATGAAGCTACTGAACAAACGGATGTTGAAAATACTCAAAACACAGCAACTACAGAAGAAAGTTTTAAACAAGGAGATGTTTACCTAACTGGAACAGACGTAACTGTAGACTACATTGTAGATGGCAACTTATTTATTGTAGCTAATAATGTTACTATTTCTTCTCAAATTGGAGGAGATGCTTTTATTTTTGCTAATTCTGTTACTGTAACAGAAACAGGTTATGTATTTAGTAATTTATTTACTACTGCAACTAATGTTGATGTCAGAGGTGTAGCTTATGATTTATATGCTGTATCAGATACAATTAATATAACAGGATATGTATATAGAGATATTAGAGTATCTTGTAATACTTTAAATGTTAATGGAACTGTTGGTAGAAATGCATTTGTTAATTGTTCAACTATAAACTTTTCACAACCAGCTGAAGTATCTGAAGATACATCTACTACAATAGCTTCTCAAGGTATCATATCTGGTGATTTAAATTATACATCTAAGCAAGAAGTTTCAATCCCTGATGGAGCAGTAGAAGGAAATATCAATTTTAATAAAGAAGAAATTTTATCTGCTAATAATATACAAGCATATTTATTATCTTTAGGTAGTTTTCTTGTATTAACTATAGTAATTTGGTTATTAATTTTATGGCTTGCACCTAAATTTAATGAAAAAGCTACTAATTTAGCTACTAAGAAAATTTTACCAATTATTGGATTAGGTATTTTAACACCTATATTACTTTTAGTAGTTTCTGTAGTTTTACTACTTATAAATATAACTGCTAGTGTTGCTGGTTTAATATTTATATTATGGATTGCTTTGATTATAGCAAGTAAATCTATTTTTGTAATTGTTGCAAACAAATTGATTTGTAATAAATTAAAAATTGAAAAAACTATAGGAATATTTGGAATTTTAATTGTTTCTTCTATAGTAGTTTGGGCATTAGGATTAATTCCTTATGTTGGAACTCTGATTTCAATAATAGCTGTAGTTCTTGGTTTAGGAGCTTTAGTTGCAAGTATTGTATTAAAAGATAAAAAAGAAACAATTAAAGAAGATAAATAAAATAATTTGTTCTGTGCTAATTTTACGTAAATAAAATTGTGTTCAGTATGTTTTAAGTCCCTTATTAATAAGGGACTTTTTTGGTTTATTTAAAGGTATAGAAGTCTCAAATTTTCAAAATTCACACTATCATTTTAATATACTAATTATTCTTTAACTCATCAATTATAACTTTATAATCATTTGCCATAAGAATTGCAGTACCAGAAACCAAAATATTTGCTCCGGCTTTTTTTAGTTTTGGAGCTGTCTTTAAATTTATTCCTCCATCTACTTCTATATCCAATTCTAAATCATTTTCTTTTACATATTCTGATAATTTTTTTACTTTTTCTATCATATCAGTTAATAATGTCTGTCCACCTTTTCCTGGCTCAACTGTCATTACCAAACACATATGTATATGTGGCAAAAATTCATATATTTTATCAATATTTGTTTCAGGTTTTATAGCTATCCCAACTTTACAATTGTTTTCTTTAATATAATTTATATATTTATATATTTCTTCTTTATTTTTGCATGCTTCTAGGTGAAATGTTATTATATTGGGTTCGACTGATAAAAAATCATCTATTGCTGTTTTTATATCTTCTACCATTAAATGAACATCTTGTGGTAAATTTGATATTCTTTTTATATATGAAGCATATTCTAACATCTTTTTATATGTATCTTTTTCTACAAATTTCCCATCCATAACATCTATATGAAAATAATCAGTTTTAGCTCTTTCTAACTTAAAAAATGTTTCTGATTCTTCACCTTTTTTTATATTTAATATTGACGTTGATATTTCTACCATTTTCTTTTCTCCTTTTCTTTTAAATCTTCATATATTTTACAAAAATTTTGGTATCTGCTTTCTGTTATTTTTCCATCTTCTAAAGCTCTCTTTATCCCACAATTTTCTTCTTTTATATGTGTACATCCTATATATTCACAATCTTTTATATATTTCTTAAACTCTTTAAAAAAATTGCATAATTCTTTACTTTTTATTTCTGATATATCAAAAGTAGAAAATCCTGGCGTGTCTGCAATATATGTATTTTTGTCTATTTCATACAATTTTATATAAGTTGTAGTGTTCTTCCCTTTTTTATTTTTCTTACTAATTTCCCCTTCTTGTGTTATTTTGTCTTTGAAAATTGCATTTATTAGTGTTGATTTTCCTACTCCTGAATTTCCCGAAAATACATTTATATTTCCTTTCAATTTTTCTTTTAGTTCGTCTACCCCTATTCCTTCTTTTGCCTGTGTTTCAATCACTTTGTACCCTATTTTTTCATAATCTTTCTTTATTTCTTCAAATTGTTTTTTATTATCTAAATCTGTTTTATTTAAAACTATTATGCTTTTTACTCCCAAAAATTCTGCAAATGCTAATTGTTTATCAAGCATTAGTATATCCGGCTTTGGATCTTTACTTGATAACACAAACACCATTTGAGTTATATTTGCTATTTTAGGTCTTTTTACATATATTTTTCTATCTAGAATTTTTTCTATTACAGCTTTTTTATTTTCTTCATCTGTTATATCAATCTCTACATTATCTCCAACGACAGGAGTTATGTTGTCATTTTTAAATTTTCCTCTAGCTACTGCTTCATATATATTATTCCCTGATTTTATTTTGTATAAATTAGATATGTTTTCTATTATTAATCCTTGCATTATTTCTCCTTAATTAAACTTTTTATTGATATTCATATTCTTTGTTAAATTACTAACCTAGATATAATTTTTATTTTCTATTATATAATTTTTAAAGGACTGTCCCAAAAATCCCTAATATTAGGGATTTAAGGACCGTCCCCCCTTTTTTACTTAAATGTTAATGAGTCTTGACTTCCAAATGTCACTTGTTGTGTTGAGCTATATATTTCTGCTCCTGTGTTAGGATCTGTTATTGTTACTGTTATACTTGATGCTTCTCCTTCTTTTCCTGATATTTGCAATGAGTAGTTTGTTTCGTTTTTGCTTATGCCTGTTCTTGTTTCACTATTTACTTTGATATTTACTGTTTTGCTAACATTTGTTGTTCCTGATGTGTTATTGTTTTCTTTATCTCCATCTCCTGTTGTTTCTGTATATCCTCCTGTTATATTTTTTACATTTATATTTACTGTTACTGTTTTTGTTTCTGCTACTTTGTTTACTGTTAGTGTTACTGTTGTTCCTTCATCTACTACTTTTCCTTCTGTTACGCTTTGTTTTGTTACTTTTCCATTGTCGCTTGTGCTGTCTGTATATGTTACATTTACTTTTAGTCCTAATCCTTCTAATGTGTTTCTTGCTGTTGCTTCATCTTGACCTATTACACTTACTACTGTTACTTGTTTTATTCCTGTTCCTGTACTTACATGTATTTTTACTGTGTCTCCTGCAAATGCTTCTGTTGCTGGGTCTGTTTCTTGACTTATTACATATCCTTCTTCTACTGTTCTACTTGTTTCTTCTATTACTTCTGCTTCTAATTTAGCATCTTCTAACATTTTTATTGCTTCTTCTTTTTCTTTTCCTTCTACATTAGGTACTGTCGTTTTTTCTTGTCCTTTACTTACTGAAACTAAGATTTTACTTCCTTCTTTTACTTTTTTATTTCCTGGTTCTGTAGTATAGTCTCCTAAGTCTGATTCTGCTTTTTGAGATATTACATATCCTTCTGGTACATCTTTGTTATATTCTTCTTTTCCTACTTCAAATACTAGTTTTGCATTTTCTATTTCTTGCTGTGCTTCTTCTTTTGATAATCCTACTACGTTTGGCATATCTAATTCATTTGGATTTGTTAAGTTTAATACACCTAAAGTTCCTCCTAATGCTACTGCAAATAGTATGATTAATCCAATAAATACACTTAATCCTTTATGGTTTTTTATAAAACTTTTTAATTTTCCTTCTTTTTTTGTATCATTATCTTTTGGCTCTTGAATATTTCCATATATATCTGTATTTATTTTTTGTGTTTTAGCTGTTGCGTCATATGATGGTTGTTCTACAAAATCCCCATCTGGATTTTTTAATGCTTTTCTTAAATCACTTAACATTTCTGTTGCTGATTGATATCTTAAGGTTGTATCTTTTTGTAAGGCTTTCATTATTATTTTGTTTACTGCTATTGGTAAATTTGGATTTAGTTCTATTGGTTCTACTGGTTCTTCTTGCATATGTTTTAAAGCTACCGATACTGGAGTGTCAGCATCAAATGGTACTTTTCCTGTTACCATTTCATACATTACTACACCTAAAGAATATAAGTCTGATTTTGCATCTGTAAATCCTCCTCTTGCATGTTCTGGTGAAAAATAATGTACTGAACCTATTGTTGTTCCAAATGCTGTAATTGTTGA
>CALXXK010000104.1 GCA_944392675.1 uncultured Clostridia bacterium | reverse complement strand
GGACATAAAAATCCAGATACAGACTCAATTTGTTCAGCAATGGTAAAACAAAGACTAAACAGAAGAATGGGATATACTAAATGTTATGCAGGAAAATTAGGAGGATTAAATAAAGAAACAAAATATGTTTTAGATTATTTAAATTTAGAAGAACCTGAACTAATTGAAAAAGTTGAAGAAGGACAAGAAGTAATTTTAGTTGATCATAATGAATTTAATCAAAGTGCAGAAGGAGTAGAAAAAGCTAAAATAATTGGAGTTATAGATCATCATAGAATATCAAATTTCGAGACTTCAGAACCTTTATATTATACAGCAAGACCATATGGATGTACTTGTACAATATTATATAAAGAATATAAACAAAGAGGATTAGAAATAAGCAAAGAAGAAGCAGTTCTAATGGCAAGTGCAATTATATCAGATACATTATTGCTAAAATCACCAACAACAACAGAACATGACAAAAGAGCTCTAGAGGAATTAGGAAAAATAGCTGATATTGATATTAATGAATATGGACTAGAAATGTTAAAAGCTGGAACAGATTTAGATGATTTTTCAGCAAAAGAATTAATAAATTTAGATGCAAAATCATTAAACAAAGAAGATACTAAATATGTAATAGCACAAGTAAATACAGTAAGTATCGAAGATGTTCTAAAAAGACAAAACGAATTAGAAGAAGCAATAAAAAATGAAATAAATGAAAAAGGACTAAATCTATTTGTATTAGCTATAACAGATATACTAAATAGTAATTCAGAAATATTAGTCCTAGGAGAGAAATCAAATGTAGTAGAAACAGCATTTGATGTTAAATTAGAAAATAATAGAGCTTTTCTAGAAGGAGTAGTTTCAAGAAAGAAACAGCTATTACCAAATATTGATAAAAACATTTAAAATAAGATGAAAATTTTAGTTACATAGTTGAAAATAAAAAAAATTTAATTTTCTAAACAAGAGATATAACACAAAGGAGAGATAGAGTTGAATCCAAAAGTTAAAGAAGTATTGGAATGGGTATATTGCATAATTATTGCCTTAGTATTAGCAATGCTATTTAGATATTTTATAGGAACGCCAACAATTGTTCAACAAGAATCAATGAAACCAACATTAATAGAAGGACAAAGATTATGGCTTAATAGATGGGGAAGAACGACAAAGACATTACCTCAAAGAGGAGAAATAATAACTTTTGAAGAGCCAGCAAAAATAAAATATAGCGAAAGTGAAATAGATGAAAGTAATCCAGTAGCCAAATATGAAGATAGAAGCGGATTTAGCTGGTTTGTACATAACTTTTTAGAAATAGGAAAAAGAAGTTATATAAAAAGAGTTATAGCACTACCGGGAGAACATGTACAGATAAAAGATGGAACAGTATATGTAAATGATAAAAAGCTAGATGAACCATATTTACAATCTGGAGTAGTTACAGATCTTTTAGGTAGTGGTGGAATAGGATTTTCAGATTTTGTAGTACCAGAAAATTGTGTATTTGCAATGGGAGATAATAGAAGTCGCAGTACAGACTGTAGAGCTTTTGGATGTATACCATTAGAAAAAATAGAAAGTACAGTTGCAATTAGAATATGGCCATTAGACAAATGGGGCAAAGTGGAATAGCAAGGAGTATTCAAATGTTTCAGAATATATTAGGAAATCAAAAAATAAAAGATAAACTAAAAAAATCAATTGATGAAGAAAAAATATTACATAGTTATCTTTTTATAGGAATTGAAGGAATTGGAAAAAAACTAATAGCAAAAGAATTTGCAAAAGCAATATTATGTTTGAACGATATAAAATATTGTAACAATTGCAAATCTTGTATAGAATTTAGTTCCAACAACAATCCAGATTTTCTATATATAGAACCAGATGGAAACAATATCAAAATAGAGCAAATAAGAGAAATGCAAAAAAAGATCCAAGAAAAACCAATCATTTCACAAAAAAAAGTATATATAATAGATAATGCAGACCAAATGACACAAGAAGCACAAAATTGTTTATTAAAAACATTAGAAGAGCCACCAGAGTTTGCAACAATTATATTAATAGGTTCAAATGAGAATGCATTTTTAAGTACTATAAAATCAAGATGTATGATAATACATTTTCAACCAATCAATAATGTAGAAATATCTAATTATTTGCAGCAAAATTATGGAACAGAAAATATAAATAATGATATATTAGATATATTTGAAGGAAGCATTGGAAAAGCAATAAAATTAAAAGATAGGCAAGAAGAATATTCAAAAATAAAAAACATTATTGATAATTTAGAAAAAACAGATTTAATAGAAATAGTAAATCAATCAGAAATTTTGTATAAATCAAAAGAAGAAATTACAGAATTTTTAGATTATATAAATATACTCTTACTAAAGAAAGCAAAAACTCAATATAAATACACAGAGTGTGTTAATATTGTGGAAAACACTAAAAAAAGGATAAGGCAAAATGCAAATTATGATATGTGTATAGACAACATGCTATTTAATATGTGGGAGGAAATAAATTGAAAAATATAATAGGAGTAAGATTTAAAAAATTAGGAAAAATATATTTTTTCAATCCTAAAGGATTACGAATAAAAAAGGGAGATAAAGTTATCGTAGAAACAGCTCAAGGAGAAGAATATGGTGAAGTAGTAATACCAAATAGAAGAGTAGAAGATGACAAAATAGTAACACCTTTGAAAAAAGTAATAAGGATTGCAAATTACAAAGACCATAAACATTTTAATGAATGTAAAAAAATAGAAAAAGATGCATTTAATATATGTCAGAAAAAAATAAAACAACATAAATTAGATATGAATTTAACAGATGTTGAATATAAATTTGACAATAGCAAAATCTTATTTTATTTCACAGCAGACGGAAGAGTAGATTTTAGAGAATTGGTAAAAGATTTAGCATCAATATACAAAATAAGAATAGAATTAAGACAAATAGGAGTTAGAGATGAAGTAAAAAGAATTGGTGGAAATGGTGTCTGCGGAAGAGAATTATGTTGTTGCACATTTTTAAGTGATTTTCAAGCAGTATCAATAAAAATGGCAAAAGAACAAAATGTATCACTAAATCCATCAAAAATATCAGGAAACTGCGGGAGATTAATGTGTTGTTTAAAATATGAAAATGATGTATATGAAGAAAAATTAAAGGAATTACCACATATAGGAGCAATAGTTAAAACTAAAGATGGTGAAGGAGAAATTGACAACTTAGAAATATTAAAAGAAAAAGTAAGAGTAAAAATAAAAGACGGAGATGGATATTTCTATAAAAAATATGATGTAAAAGACATTGAAGTCATAAAAGATGTAGAAGTAGAAAAAATGGATGAAGAAGAAATAGAACATCAGAAAGAATTAGAAGAATTGGAAAAACTAGAAAAGCTAGAAAAAGAAAAGACAGAAATAGAAGAATAAATGAAGCACAAGCACAATTCAAGGAGGTGAAAAAAATGGCATATAAAATAACAGATAAATGTATATCATGTGGAGCATGTGCAGCAGAATGTCCAGTAGGATGTATATCACAAGGAGATGATAAATTTGTAATAGATGCTTCAGCATGTATATCATGTGGTACATGTGCAGGAGTTTGTCCTGTAGAAGCACCAGAAGAAGAATAGGGAAAAAGGGGACGCCCTTTTTTTTCCCTATTTTATCTAATAGGAATTTTAATCCAAAAGCCTAATTATTTTTTTTTTAATTCAAATTAATTTAAATTTTTTATTCTTTTTAATTTTTAATCTTAATTTTAATCACTAAAAAATCAAAAACCAAATTGTAAAGGAGGTATAATGCCAAGAATAAATAGAAATAATATAGAATCAGAATATTTTCACGTTATAGTACAGGGAATAAATAAAGAAAAAATATACTATAAAGATTATTATAAAAAAGTATATCTTAAATACATTTTTGAAGAATCAAGAAAATTAAATATAAAAATATTAATATATACGGTAATGACAAATCATGCCCATTTTATAATTTATAGTAAAAGTATAGAGAATTTGTCAAAAATGATGGGAATAGTAAATTCAAAATTTGCAAAATTTTATAATAGAAATGAAAATAGAGTAGGATATGTGTTTAGAGATAGATTTAAAAGTATACAAATAAAAAATTATAAACAACTATATAGAACGATTGCATATATACATTATAATCCAGTAAAAGCTAAAATAGTACAAAATTTAGATAAATATGAATATTCATCTTATAAGAATTATATAAATAATAAAGTAAATAAAGAAAATGTTATGATATTATTTGAAACAAATGACTATAAAGAAATTTTTCAAGAAATTCATAAAAAATATAATTTTAAATCAAGTTCAAATATTATAGAGATAAAGGAGGATTATAACGAAGTAATAAATGGATATTTAAATAAAAATAAAATACAGACTTTGAAAACAGTAACGAAAGAAAATAATTTACTAATTGAATTAATTAAGGAATTAAGAGAAAGATGTAAACTTAAAGATATAGAAATATCAAAAATTTTAGGAATTGGAAAAAATAGAATATATATTATTATGAATAAAAAATAGGGAAAAAAAAGGGCGTCCCTTTTTTCCCTAAAAATCACAATTTTTTGGTGTTCTTGGAAATGGTATTACATCACGAATATTTTGCATACCTGTCAAATACATT
>CALXXK010000103.1 GCA_944392675.1 uncultured Clostridia bacterium | reverse complement strand
TATGTATCATAAAATATATGATTTTTCGGTTCAATACATAATTTAAAAAATTCTAAATTAATTTTTTGGCACCCTTTCACTTAGTCCGAGCTAAAGCTCGACGCGAACATTTTCCAAAAAATTAATAAAGAATTTCTAAAATTATTCCAATCACATTCAAAATCATATATTTTATGATACATAGTGGGACTAAATGGTTTAAGTAGATTAACCGTAGATAGGAAGGTCCGTCCCCATTGTCCCGAATTTTAGGGATTGAAGGAACGTCCCCTTATTTGGAGGCTGATATTTGCTATTAATTCAGAAGCATTAGGAACATTATATGTAAATATGCCAATTAAATAAGGACTATCAGCAAAAACAATACCATAATCATGTACATATCCATTGTAACTACCATACTTATGAGCAACATCATAGTCAGTAATATATTTTTTTAAATATTGACCGTTAGAAGATGTCTTTAAATATTCAATCAATTGAGAATATTCAGACATATGAGAATACAAATAATTTAAAATATCAAAAGCATAGTTAGCATAAGTTAAATTTGAAGTATAAAAATCTTCAGGGACAGTTTCATCAGTATATTTACTAACTATTTCTTTTTTGCATTGAGAATAACCATAATTACTAAGCAAAATATTTACAGCAGTGTTATCACTATTTACTATACATTGTTCAAGTAAAAAATCTAAAGGGACATAGTCTCCAGGGGAATATAAAGCACTAGTAGATCCATCACCAGCTTCATAGTCATCAGAATTGTAAAGTAATGCATCTGAAAGAGATAATTCACCCTTATTAATTTTATCATAATATATCATTGCAACTGGTAATTTTACAGTGCTGGCAGCTGTAAAGAGTTTGTTTTCGTTAAAGAAGTATTGTTCAGAGGTATTTAAATTATAATAAAAAAATGCAAAATTTTCTTCGTTTAAATTGTTTTCTAATTTGAAATTATTAATTATATTTTCGATTTTAGATGAGTATATATTTTCATCAGTTTCATTTTCAGTATTTTGAGAAGATTCCAATATAGTTGAAGTTTCTATTATAGGTGCAGAAACCGCAATTGTTGTGTTAGATAAATTATTTTCATTAGAAATAGTATTTGATGCTTTTTGATTTGTAAAATTGTCTTGAATAGAAGTATTCTGTCGATTAGTAGTTTTCTTTGTTACATCATCAGAGGAACTTGTCCTACCATAATCAGTAGAAGAAAATATTATGATATCTAGAATTAAACCAAATAGACAAAAATATATTTTAAAATAAAATAACTTATAATGTCTTTTGTTATTTTTTTGATTTATTGCATGTTTACCATTTTGCTTCATATAAAATCACCTCGCATAATAGTAAATATTTTCTTTATTATATCAAAAAAACAAAAAAACAACTATAAAAATATATAAAATTTTCAATATAATTTATGAAAATTCTACAATTTGCAGTTACAGCTAATGTCATAAAAAATTATTATTAGATACTAAATAATCATACTTTTGTTGTATAAAGAATATATTTTATTAGAATTTATTATGAATTTAAAAATATAGAGCAAATTATTGCTCAGTGGAGGTTATATATGAATAGTCTAAAAAGATATATTTCTTTTTTTATAGTTTTAATCTTAATGATTTTTTATGCAGTTCCATGTTTTGCAGAAGATACATTGTATGTATGGTCAGATGATTCTCAAACAGTTGAAGATATAACAAAAGTTAATAGTAATCTGATTAATTCTAATAATACTACTAATAACATAATTTCTAATCAAAATAATAGTTTTAACACTACAAATACTAACAATGTAAATAACAATTCAAACTCAACTAATATTTCCAATAGTAATACTGATTTAACTGATAAGGCTGAAAATAACTCAAGTAATTCAAATAGTTCTAATAAGCAAGATAATTCTTTAGGCTCTGCTACACAAGTTAATGCAGAAATAAAAGAAAATAACTCACTAAAGTTAGAGTCAGGTTCAGCAATTCTAATCGAACAGACTACAGGGCAAGTTTTATATGCACATAATATACATGAACAATTGCGACCAGCATCAGTTACAAAAGTTATGAGTATTTTATTAATAATGGAAGCTATTGACAGTGGCAAAATTTCTTTAACTGATTCTGTACCTTGTAGTGAAAATGCAGCTTCTATGGGTGGCTCACAAATTTGGCTTGATCCAAGAGAAACACTGACTGTTGACGAAATGCTAAAAGCAATTTGTGTTGCATCGGCAAATGATTGTGTAGTGGCAATGGCAGAATATATTGCAGGTTCAGAGGATGCATTTGTGCAAATGATGAATGACAAAGCCAAAACTCTTGGAATGAATGATACAACATTCAAAAATTGTCATGGATTAGATGAAGATGGCCATGTTACTTCAAGTTATGATATAGCGTTGATGTCAAGAGAATTATTAAATAAACATCCTAGCATAACTAAATATACAACAATTTGGACAGATGAGCTAAGAAATGGAAAGTCACAATTATCTAATACTAATAAATTAATAAGAACATACACAGGTGCTACAGGTCTAAAAACAGGTTCAACAGGTTTAGCTTTATACAATTTATCAGCAAGTGCAACTCGTGATAATTTATCTCTAATAGCAGTTATTATGAAAGCACCTTCTACAAAAGTTAGATTTGCTGAAGCAACAAAATTATTAGATTATGGATTTAATACATTTTCTTTTAAAGAATTTGGAAAAAAAGATGAAGTTATAAAGACAATAAATGTTAGTAAAGGAATACAAACAACGGTAGATGCTGTTTTAGAAAATACATCAGGAGCTTTAATCGAAAAAGGAAAACAAGGTAATATTGAACAAAATATTAATTTAGAAGAAAATGTATCAGCACCTATTAAAAAAGGTCAAAAATTGGGAGAAATATCTTTTTCTTTAAATGGAGAGACTTTAGCTAGTGTTAATATTGTAGCTAAAGAGAGTGTAGATAAAATAACTTTTGGAAATATAACTAAATCTGTCATATATAGTTGGATTAATTTACTAAGGAAACAATAAAATATAGGATATTAAAAATTTTATATACTAATATGGTTTTTATATAATTATAATGCTAATCTTCATAAAGATAGCTAATGGAAAAATTCAAATTTGGTTACTACTTATCAAATAGTATTAGGTCTGAGTAATAACCAAATTTTACTTTGAGAGGTGTCTATATTAGATACCTTGATAATTTTTTATGAAATAATATTAACTGAAAAATGATATGCTGTGATTAAAAAAATATCAAATTATATATTACTAAAAATCTTATTATTTTAAAGCTATTAAACTAACAGTAACATTTTTACCATCACTAGAAGCCATAATTTTAATATCATTTCCAGAACTATTAGTAAACTTAAAATCATAGCTACCATATGCAACTGCTGCATCCTTACCCTTTTGAATGTAAGGAACATAGTTACTATGTTGATGTCTTTCTGTAACAACTAAACTAGGAACAGCAAGGACAGCATTATATAAAGTAGTACTAATTTGGCAATTACCACCACCTAATCCTTTTTTCTTATTTCCATTTTTATCAAAAATATCAGCTTTTTGATATCCCTTACTTGTAGTTGCTTGACCTACAGTATTACAAAAAGAAAAACTAGTTCCATTTTTTACAACAGTACCATTTAAAGTATTACAAGTTATATTAATATTATTTTGTCTAGCCGAATCTGTTGAATAGATTTTAGTTGAAAAAATAGCAATTTGTTCTTCAACAGGTTGAGGGGGTTGTTCAACAACTTGAGGATTAATTTCTACATGAGGATTTTCAGATTGAGTATTTTGAGTGCTACCATCAGGATTTGCGGTTTGATTATCTTGACTGGTATTATTAGAATCTTGGCTTTGAGTATTTTCAGAATTATTTCCGTTTTTTTCAGAAGAAGTTTTTTCAGCTTCATATTCATTTTGATTATTAATCTTTGAATTGTTATAATATATATAAACACCAACACCAATTAAAACAGCTAAAATAACACTAATTACTATTATAGATTTTTTTCTTTTCATATTTATCACCAACATTATTGTAACCAAAAATGAGTAAATTATTGACATTTTCTAAAAATATAGTATAATTAATATGTAGTATTATTTTAAAGGAGAAAAATTATGCTAGCAAAAAGTTGGAAAAAAATAGGAATGTTAATTTTAATTATTGCATGTGTATTTAATATAATGGGAAAATTAGTAAATAAATTATCATTAAATAAAGAAATGCTATATTCAGCAACATATATGAATGAACAAGAAAATCAAGAAGAACAGAAATAAAATAAATATACAATGATACAATAATAAAAAAATTAAAGAATTAAAGAATGTAAAAATATAAAAATATAAAAATATAATAAATGGATAAATAAATGTGTAAAATATAAATTTTACAATAAAAACAAAAAAATAATAGTTAATACTTGAAAAAAAAACAAAAATATGTTATTATAAAAAACAGTCAAGTTATTTCAAACTAAGAAAGAGGTGAACTTAAAATGAAAGCAGGAATACATCCACAATATAACCAAACAACGATAACATGTGCATGTGGAAATGTTATAGAAGTTGGTTCAACAAAAAAAGATTTAAAAGTAGACGTATGTTCTAAATGTCATCCATACTGGACAGGAAATTTAAGAAAAGATACAGTTGGTGGTAGAGCAGATAAATT
>CALXXK010000102.1 GCA_944392675.1 uncultured Clostridia bacterium | reverse complement strand
GCAAAACAAATATTAACAGACAATGTTGATAAATTACATCAAGTTGCTGGAATATTACTAGAAAAAGAAAAAATTGAGGCTGATGAGTTTGAAGCAATATTTGGTAATTAGTTATATGAAATGAAATAAATTCCTGATTTGTGTGGATTATTATATAAATGTAATAGATTCCAAATAATCAGGAATTATTTTAATTTGCTATTGATATTTTTTTTTATTTCAGATAAAATATATATACTAATAAGATAAGAAAAATGAAACAAACCAATATATCTTTTCTGCTGATAAAGTAATGCAGGAGTAGAAAGGAATGAAAATTAGTTATGAAAAATTATTATGAGATATTGGAAGTAAATAAAAAAGCCTCACAGGAAATTATAGATAAAGCTTATAGAGTATTGGTAAAAAAATATCACCCAGATTTATATACTGGCACAAAAAAGCAATACGCTGAAAGTAAAATTAAAGAAATAAATGAAGCATACAATGTGTTATCAGATCACTTTTTAAAAGAGCAATATGATTCGGAATTAGAAAAAGAAGAAGAAAATAAATATATAAAAAATGAAGAAAATCAACAATATAATTCAAACAAAAATATAAACAATAATAAAAAAAATAATGAAGAAGATTTTAACGAAAGAATGAAAAAACATAAGGTTGGAAGTTTTGGCGGAATAATAGAGTTATGTAGAGAACTTTATAGAAATAAACCCAAAAGAGAAGAATTTAAGAAAATGACTAAAAAAGATATAATAGCAATTATATTAACAATTATAGTTGTAATAATCATAGGTATCATATTATGGTTTATTCCATTTACAAATGGATGGATGAGAGAATTACTATTTGAAAATCCATTATTTAATTGGATTGGAAGTATTTTTTCTTAAAATATAAAAATTAGTATTAAAATGTGGAAGAAGGAATAAAAAATGAATTATGCAGATATAAAAAAGGCAGATGTAGCAAATGGATTAGGAGTAAGAGTTTCAGTATTTGTTAGTGGGTGCAATCATCATTGCAAAAATTGTTTTAATCAGGAAGCATGGGACTTTAATTATGGAAAAGAATTTACACAAAAAGAGATAGATAAAGTAATAGAAGAATTAGATCATCCATATGTAGCAGGGCTTTCGCTATTAGGAGGAGAACCTTTAGAACATGTTAATCAAAAAGGATTATTGCCATTAGTTAAGCAAGTAAAAGAAAAATTTCCTGATAAAAATATTTGGTGTTATACAGGATATACATTTGATAAAGATGTAATAGATAAAATGTGTAAAACATGGGAAGAAACGCCAGAGCTTTTATCTTACTTAGATGTTATAGTAGATGGTAAATTTGAAGAAGATAAGAAAAATTTGAAATTAAGATTTAGAGGTTCAAGTAATCAAAGAATTATAGATGTACAGAAATCTCTAAAAGCTAAGAAAACAGTACTATTTGAGTTTTAGCTATTGACAAGCATAAACCTTTAATGTATAATATATATCGTTATTAGGGTTATCCCAACATACATTTGTCGTATGGCCGGAAGGAGGGAAATTTAAATGTCAGAAATAAAAGTTAATAATGGAAATATAGAAGATGCTTTGAGAAGATTTAAAAGACAATGTGCTAGAAATGGAGTTATCCAAGAAGTTCGTAAAAGAGAGCATTATGAAAAACCTAGTGTAAGAAGAAAGAAAAAATCAGAAGCAGCAAGAAAAAGAAAGTTTTAATAGAATAAATAAAATATATGGGTGTACATGAAAAGTATACCTTTTTTATTATCTTATAGAAATCAAGTTTTCCTAAACAAGAATATTGCTTTGCTATAATAGTTGCACATGCAGTGAATAAGTAAGATTAAATAGGATATAATAATTTTAATAAAAAAGTTTGTTAAATTTAGGAGGAAAATTTATGCAGTATAAACAATTAGAATTGAAAAAGGGAATAAAACTTCATACAATAAAAAGTGATAAATTTAAAACAAATTTAATGTCTATATTTTTAACAGTGAAATTAGATAGAAATACAGTAACTAATAATGCTTTAATACCAAGTGTATTAAGAAGAGGAAGCAAAAATATGCAAACTCAAGAAAAAATAAATAAAGAATTAGAGGAATTATATGGAGCAAGTTTTGATTGTGGATTAGATAAAGCAGGAGACAATCAAGTTTTAAAGTTTTATATGGAAACAATAAATGATAACTATTTACCAGAAACTAATGAAAATATTTTAAAAATATCTTTAGAAAAACTCTTAGAATTAGTATTTAATCCATATCTAGAAAATAATTGTTTTTCAAAAGAATATGTAGAACAGGAAAAAACAAATTTAAGAAATATTATAGAAAGTAAAATTGACAACAAAGCAAGATATGCTTTAGATAGATGTATAGAAGAAATGTATAAGGAAGAGCCATTTGGATTATATAAATATGGATATGTAGAAGATTTAGATAAAATAAATGAAAAAAATTTATATGATGAATATCAAAAATTAATAAAAAATAGCAAAATAGATATTTTTGTTACAGGAAATATAGATGAAACAATAATAGAAGAATTAAAAGAAAATGAAAATATAAAAAAATTGCAAGATAGGAAACCTGAATATATATCTCACAAAATAGAACACACAAATAAAAAAGAAGAAAAAATAGTAAATGAATCTATGGATGTAACACAGGGAAAATTAGTTATAGGTTTAGATATCAATATAGATAAAGAAGAAGATAAATATGTTGTATTAATGTATAATAATATATTAGGAGGAAGTGCTACTTCTAAAATGTTTCAAAATATTAGAGAAAAAGAACATTTAGCATATGTAGCAAATTCAATGTATTTCAGACACAAAAATGTAATATTTATAAATTGTGGAATAGAAATAGAAAATTACGAAAAGACACTAAATCTTACAAAACAGCAGTTACAAGATATGAAAAAAGGTAATTTTACTGATGAAGATATAAGTAATTCCAAAAAAGGTATAATAGCTACAATAAAAGGAATTGAAGATGAACAAGATACTATGATAACATATTGTTTTGGACAAGAATTATCACAAACTCAAGTAACTCTTGAAAAATATAAAGAAATAGTAGAGAACATAAACAAAAAACAAATAGTTGATATTGCAAATAAAGTAGATATTAATACAGTGTATTTTTTGAAAAACTAACATACTTGAAAAATAATTACAATTGTAATGTTGTCAAATTCATTCTATAAAAAGAGGTGGAGGAAAAGTGAAAATTATAGAAAATTCAAAAGTAAAAGAAAAGCTATATATAGAGAAATTAAAAAATGGATTAACAGTAATGTTAATTCCAAAAAAAGGAATACAAAAAAAATATCTTATATGGGGAACAAATTATGGTTCAGTAGATAGTAACTTTATAGTTCCGGGAGAAAAAGAAGAAACAAAAGTACCTATGGGAATAGCACATTTTTTAGAACATAAAATGTTTGAACAACCAGATGGAACAAACAGTTTAGACACATTAACAGCATTAGGGGTTGATGCTAATGCATATACAACAAATGACCATACAGCATATTTATTTGAAGCAACAGATAATTTTTATGAAGCAATGACAGAACTTATGGACTATGTTCAGCATCCATATTTTACAGATGAAAATGTGGAAAAAGAAAAAGGAATAATAGGGCAAGAAATAAATATGTACAGTGATAGTCCAGATTGGAAAGTATATTTAAATGCATTAAAAGCAATGTATCATAATAATCCTGTAAAAATAGATATAGCAGGAACAATAGAATCAATTAGTCAAATAAATAAAGATATATTATATAAATGTTATAATACATTTTATAATCCATCAAATATGACATTAGTAATTTCAGGAGATTTTAATCCAGAAGAAATGATAGAAGAAGTTAAAAATAGATTAATAGATGTAAAATCAAATGGAAAAATAAAAAGAATATATCCAGAAGAACCAGAGACAATAGTACAAGAAAAAATAGAAGAAAAATTAGAAGTAAGTCAACCAATGTATGCAATAGGAATAAAAGATACAAATAATGATTGTGATAAGGAAATAGTAAAAAAACATATATCTATAGAAATATTATTAAGGCTAATAATAGGAAAAAGTTCAAAACTATATAAAGAATTATATGATGAAGGAATAATATATTCAAGACCAAGTTTAGATTATGAATTTTCAAAAACATATGCACATATTATGATGATGGGACAATCAAATAAACCAGAAGAGGTATATAATAGAATAAAAGGTGAAATAAAAAAATTAAAGGAAAATGGTATAAATGAGGAAGATATGAATAGAACTAAAAAATTGATTTATGGTGGATATGTGAGAGATTACAATGATGTAGCAGATATAGCAAGAATGTTCTTATCTGATAATTTTAAAGGAATTAATAGTTTTGACTATTTAGAAGAGATTGAAGGGATAAATGTTGAATATTTAAACCAAGTGTTAGATGATGTATTTAAAGAGGATAAAATGGTGATTTCTATTGTGAAAAATTAAGAATTTATGTATAAAAATAGTTGAAAAAATTATGGTAAAAAAATGGTATTTATGAAAATATAAAAATAATACCGTTTTTTTATATTTTAAAATGTCGAAAAAAATAAAAAACTGTCGTACGAAAGTTGCTAAAAACCATTGAAAATACTTGACTTAAGGATTTTTATGTGGTAATTTATAAATATACAAATGATAAAAATTTGGAAAAGGAGAGATA
>CALXXK010000101.1 GCA_944392675.1 uncultured Clostridia bacterium | reverse complement strand
GACGTATGTTCTAAATGTCATCCATACTGGACAGGAAATTTAAGAAAAGATACAGTTGGTGGTAGAGCAGATAAATTTAAGAAAAAATATGGTCTTGCATAAGACTTTATTTTTTTTTGCTTTCAGGGGACGTTCCTTTAATCCCTAAAATTGGGGACAATGGGGACGGACCTTCCTAGGCGCTGTAAATCCACTTAACCCATTTAGCTCCACTATGTATCCTAAA
Organism: uncultured Clostridia bacterium; assembly: GCA_944392675.1. Classification (GTDB taxonomy): domain Bacteria; phylum Bacillota; class Clostridia; order TANB77; family CAG-508; genus CAG-269. Next base: position 4,613 of record CALXXK010000101.1, on the reverse strand, counting down.
ATATATGATTTTTCGGTTCAATACATAATTTAAAAAATTCTAAATTAATTTTTTGGCACCCTTTCACTTAGTCCGAGCTAAAGCTCGACGCGAACATTTTCAAAAAAATTAATAAAGAATTTCTAAAATTATTTCAATCACATTCAAAATCATATATTTTAGGATACATAGTGGAGCTAAATGGGTTAAGTGGATTTACAGCACCTAGGAAGGTCCGTCCCCATTGTCCCCAATTTTAGGGATTAAAGGAACGTCCCCTAATAAAAAACTTGCAAAATTCGCTAAAATGTAATAAAATATGCAAAGAAAAATGGAGGTATAAAGTGAATAAAGAAAAAGAAATAGAAGAACAAAAATCATATATAAATAAAGTAAAAGAAATGAATAAAGGAAAAGATTTGAAATACACAATACTTACAATGGGATGCCAATTAAATGAAAATGATTCAGAAAAAATTTGCGGAATGGCAGAAGAAATGGGATATACAAAAACACAGAATCAAAAAGATGCAGATTTGGCAATATTTAATACATGTTGTGTAAGAGAAAATGCAGAAGATAAGCTATTTGGTAAATTAGGAGAATTAAAAAAACTAAAGGAACAAAAAGGAATAATAATAGCTATTGGTGGATGTATGATGCAAGAAAAACATATTATAGATAAAATAAAAGAAAGTTATCCTTTTGTAGACATAGTATTTGGAACACATACATTACACAAATTCCCTGAAGATTTATATAAATCAATACAAGAAAAAAGAAAAATTGAAGATGTTATAGATATAGATGGTGAAATATATGAGGGATTACCAATAAAAAGAGATAGTAATATAAAAGCATCTGTTACAATTATGAATGGATGCAATAATTTTTGTAGTTATTGTATAGTTCCATATGTAAGAGGAAGAGAAAGAAGCAGAAATCCAAGAGATATAATAAATGAAGTAAGAGAACTAGCAAAACAAGGATATAAAGAAATAACTTTACTTGGGCAAAATGTTAACTCATATTTAAGAGTTGAAAAAGAGAAGAATATAGAATTTGAAGAATATGAAGGAGTAAATTCTTTTGCTACTTTATTAACAGCTATAAATAAAATAGATGGAATAGAAAGAATAAGATTTGTATCACCGCACCCAAAAGATTTTACAGATGATGTTATAGATGCAATAGCAAAATGTGAAAAAGTTTGTAAATTAGTTCATTTGCCATTACAATCAGGTAATACAAAAGTTTTAAAAGAAATGAATAGAAAATATACAAAAGAACAATATTTAAATCTAGTAGAAAAGATGAAAAATAGAATACCAAATTTAACTTTGTCAACAGATATAATAGTTGGATTCCCAGGTGAAACTGACGAAGAATTTGAAGATACATTAGATGTTGTAAGAAAAGTAAAATTTGAACAAGTATACATGTTTATATATTCAAGAAGAGTAGGAACACCAGGAGATAAAATGGAAAACCAAGTTCCAGATGATATAAAACATGTAAGGTTTGATAAGTTAAAATCATTAGTTGAAAGCCAAATAGAAGAAAATAATAAAAAATATATAGGTACAATACAAAAGGTTTTAGTTGAAGGAGAAAGTAAAAACAATAAAGAGATGTTAACAGGAAGAACAGACAGCAATAAAGTTGTTATTTTCGAAGGAAACAAAGATTTAATAAATAAAATTATAAATTTAGAGATAGTTTCTGAGCATATGTGGTATTTGAAGGGTAAGGAATTTTAAAAATACAAATAAGGAAAGTGATTGGATATGGATTTTGGATTACCAAAAGAAGTACTAGAACAAATTAAAGAAGTAGTAAATAAAAACCAAAAGTATAAATTTAAGATATTTGGTTCAAGAGCCAAAAATACATACAAAAAAACATCAGATATTGATATTGCAGTTTTTGAAAACGTAGATAAAGAAGATGAGTATAAAATAAGGAATGAATTTGATTTATTGGATATAATATATAAAATAGATTTAGTATTTATAAATGAACATATTAAGCCGAAATTTTTAGATGAAATAAATAAGGAAGGAGTTGAAATATAATGAAAAGATTTGAAGAAAGAAGACAAGATTTAATAAATGCTACAAGTAGACTAAAAGAAGTTTTGAATGAAGAAGAAAATGAAATAATGGTAGATGCAACATTACATAGATATGAGTTTACATTTGAACTTGCTTGGAAAACACTAAAAGATTATATGGAATATTTAGGTATAACAATCAATACAGGGAGTCCAAGAGAAGTAATAAAAGAAAGTTTTGCGCATGGATTAATCTCTGACGGAGAAGTATGGATAAAAATGATGCTAGCAAGAAATTCATTATCACACTTATATGATGAGGAAACGTCTAGACAAGTATATGATGAGATAAAAAATGAATATATATATCAAATAGAAAAGCTTGTAGAAAAATTAAGAAATGTTAAGTAGAATATGTAAAAAAAGGTGAATTGAATGGACAAAGAAAATCAAAAATACGAAAAAGGTGGTATAAATAAGAACACAGATAAAATATTATTTGATGATGAATATTATGACAAAATAGATGAAAATGTATTAAAAAATAGCTATAGTATAGAAGTAATAGAAATATATACAAAACTAAGAGAAAAAAGAATTTTTACGAAATTACTTAAATTTTATTATAAAAAGAAATATACAGTTGATTTTTCAAAAATTATATATAATAAAGAGACTGGAGAATATGAATATAAGGATGAATTTGATGGAGAAATATATACATTTAATAAGTTATCAAACTTATTAGATGAACAAGAAATAAAAGATGAATTAGAATCAGACAAAAGATATAAAAAATGTCATTCTAAGTCTATAGAATTAATATCAGTACTACCTAAAGGTGTTATATTAACAGGATATGTAAAAAAATCCTATGGCAAATTTTTGCATTCAGTTGTAGAAATTGAAAAACAAAAAAGACCATATATAATAGATTATACTAAAAATTTAATTATGCCAAAAGAACAATATTTTAAATTAACAAATTTTGAAGAAATAGAACGTATATCAGACGAAGAATTTTTTTCAGATTTAATAGCAACAGGACAATTAGATTTTTCACGGAAAAGAATATTTAACTTTTAGAAGTGAAATAATGAAGGATTTAAAGAAAAATATGTTTTTATTTACAGAAAATGAAGAGAGAGTACAGGAAGTAGAACATTTAAAGAAAAAAAGAAAGGAATTAAAACAACAATTAAAAAAAGATGAAGAAGAAAGATAATGAAAGGAAGCGAACTATGGCAGAAAAACAACAATTTTCACCAATGATGCAAAGGTATCTTGAAACAAAAGAACAATACAAAGATTGTATATTATTTTATAGACTAGGAGATTTCTATGAAATGTTTTTTGATGATGCAATCTTAGCATCAAGAGAATTAGAAATAACATTAACAGGAAAAGACTGTGGACAAGAAGAAAGAGCACCAATGGCAGGAGTTCCACATCATGCAGCAGAAATGTATATTGCGAAATTAGTTGCAAAAGGATATAAAGTTGCGATATGTGAACAATTAAGTGACCCAAAAACAACAAAAGGAATAGTAGAAAGAGGAGTTATAAGAGTAGTAACACCAGGAACAATAGTTGAAAGCAACATGTTGGAAGAAAGAAAAAACAATTATATAATGTCAATATATAAAGCAGGAATATATTTTGGAATAAGTGTATGTGATATTTCAACAGGGGAATTTTATTCAGCAGAAATAAAAGATACACAAAATTTTCCTATGGTACTAGACGAAATTGCAAGATATGCACCATCAGAATTAGTTATAAATTCAATGCTTGCAAATTGTAATGAAGAAATAGATAAAATAAAAGAAAGATTTGAAAACATATATATAACAAAATATAATGACAAATTTTTTGATACTAATATTAATAGTTTAAATTTAAGATTTAATATATTAGATACGTCAAGCAAAAAAGTAGAAAATATGGAAGAAAAAGTGTTGGCAGTAGCTTCAATAAATGCTTTAATTCAATACATTGAAGAAACGCAAAAAACGAGTTTAGACCATATAAATAAAATAACATTTTATACAATTTCAAGATACATGGCATTAGATATAAATGCAAGAAGAAATTTAGAACTAACAGAAAAAATGAGAGATAAATCTAAAAAAGGAACTCTTTTATGGGTATTAGATAAAACATCTACATCAATGGGAGGAAGATTATTAAGAAGATGGATAAGTGACCCACTAATAGATGTTTTGGAAATAAATAAAAGATTAAATGCTGTTAAAGAACTAAAAGATAATATAATTCTAAAAGGAGATATTACAGAAGCATTGAAAAAAGTTTATGATATTGAGCGTTTGGCAGGAAAAATGGCTTATGGAAATGCAAACGCAAGAGATATGATAACATTAAAAAATTCTTTATTAAAATTGCCAGAAGTAAAGCAATTATTAAGTGATTGTAAATCAGATATGTTAAAAGAATTATATGAAAATTTAGATGAATTACAAGATATATATAGTTTAATTGAAAAATCTATAGTTGATGACCCTCCAATGACTGTAAAAGATGGTGGAATTATAAAACTTGGATATGATGAAGAAATAGATAA
>CALXXK010000100.1 GCA_944392675.1 uncultured Clostridia bacterium | reverse complement strand
TATTTAGAAAGCTTAAAACAATATTCTAAAAGTACAATAAAACAAATTTATGAATTAATATGTATGGCATTTGGACAAGCAACTTATGAAAATATAATAACAGATAATTTTATGACAGGTTGGAAAAGAGTTGAAAAGCCAAAAAGTGAATATAAGAGTCATCACAGAAAGTCTTTAACTATTGAAGAACAAAAGAAATTAGTAGATTATCTAAATTCTGTAAGCTATGAAAAATGCCCTAATAAATATTTATTTTTGTTATTATTAACAACAGGTATGAGAATAGGCGAGGCTTTAGTTTTAAATTATGAAAAAGATATTGATTTAACAAATAGAAAAATCCATATAAGAAAGACTCAAACCAAGAATATTAGTGGTAAAGCAATAATTGGAGAAAATGCTAAAACTGAAAACGGCGAAAGAACTCTAACTATGACTAATATAAGTAAGCAAATAATTGAGTCTGCACTAGAGCATAAAATAACAAATAAAAATAATAGCACAAAATATAGGCTTTATTTTAAAAATCCTATAATTTGTGCTATTATTAACTTATTAAAAATTCAAAGTATATATAATTCAATGACATTAAGAAATTTCTTAAATGATAATAAAAGATTTTAAAATTTCCCAAATTGTCCAATAGCCTTACCAATAATTTTAAAATTTTTAGTATCATCTAAATTTACTTTAATAGGATTTATTTGGTAGGAACTAAGGGCTTCTAATATAGCAATTTCGTTATTAATTTTCTTATATTTTCTAATAACAACTTCAGTTTCATCAATTACAGCAACAACAATATCATTATTTTCAACAAAATTTTGTATATGAATAAGTATATAATCACCATTATGAACTTTCAAATTTATACTTTCATCCGTAATTTTTAGATAAAAATAATCATCAGGTACATCCATATCATAAATATTCGGATCCAAAGGCAGATAGCCTTCTAAATATTCATCTTCTATTATAGAATTACCTAATGAAATTTTTGAAATAATGGGAATATTAAACAAAATATCACTTTTACTATTAATAGTATTTTTAATAAATTCAGAAGAATCATCTAAAAAAAGTTTATCATCAATATAACCACAAATAACAAGCAATTCATAATAAGAAATTATATTATTAGAATTATCAGCAATTTTTTTCAATATCTTAGGAGAAGGAGCTTTTTGGTACATCAATCTGATTAACTTAGAAATATAAGCAGAAGTAACACCAGTTCCTTCAGACATTTTATTTATAGAACCATATGAATTTTTAATTTTTACAAGAATATTTGAAAAAGTTTTTTTATTAAAATTCATTGAAAAATCAACTCCTATCAAAAAAGAGTATATCACAAAGTGTTAACTACGGTCAATATTTTTTAAAAAATATGTTGACAAAATAAGAAAAATGTTATATATTAACAACAGTTAATAGGGAATTAGGTTAGATATGTGCAGTATTAAAGTAAAAAACAGACTTTTATCATCAAGAATGATAAAAGCCGCTAAAAATAATATTGTTAACTATAATTAACAAAAGATAAGGGAGGAAATATGCTATTTGTATATTATAATATAAGTATAAATTTTAAAAATGTAGAAAAATTTTATATGAAAAACATAATTTTAAAGCAAATATAAAGATATAAAGAAAGCTATATATTTGCGAATATATCATACTATTTTAGCATTAAAAGAGTTAATACATATATACAAATCAAATAATACTGATAATACTATAAAACTAGAGAATATTCGACAAAATAACCTATTTTTCAATTTTTTTTTAATATTTTACTGTACAATTACTAAAAGTTTATGTATAATATTAAAAAAGAGAAAAGATAGAAACGATTTGGCGACCGGCTATCTTTTCTCTCGTTAGGCATACTCAAAAAATATGCTTATTACTATTATACACACGTTAAATGCACATGTCAAGCTAATTTGCTATATTTTAGATGTAAATATTTTACAGCTAAAAATAACATATAAAATTAGTTCTAATTTTTAAAATTAGGAATAATATTAAAGAGCACAATACAAAGGAGATTTAATATGAATAATTTTTTGATGAGTTTTTTTCTAGGAATATTACCAGATGTAATATTTTTAAGCTTATTCATTATATTTGCAAAAAGTATAAAAACTAAAAGAACAATATTATTTATATTACTATTAATAGACTATATAGCAACTTTAATAATCTATAGATATCAAACATTATTTTATATATTATTTATAATTATAGAGTATATAATTTTAAAAATATTATATAAAAAAGATATAGAATTAATAGATTCCTTTGTAATTACATTTCCTTTTTTAATTCTATTTCTAACTTCTTGTTTATATTACTTTCTAATACCAAACTATATGATAGCATGCATTATACATAAGATTACTTTACTACTACTAATTTTTTTAGTAAAAAACAAAATAAATATTGCATATAAAAAATATAAACATTTTTGGAATAGAAATAAAAAAGAAGTAAGAAAAATAAAAAGTATTACATTAAGAAATATAAGCCTTATACTGATGTATATATTTATATTTCTATCAGATTTGGTTTGTATATATATAATGAATGTGGGGTGATAATATGCCAATTTGGTCAGCATGGTTCTTCTGCGATACAGAAGACGGAGAATAAAAATAGGAGAAGAGAACTAATGAAAAATATAAAAAGTAGATTATTCAATATTTTTGAACTAATGTTAATAATTATTATAGGATTATCTATGAAAGTTCCAGTACAAGAAATAATATTTCTACTTATAATTTTCATGGTAGTAAGAAAAAACTCTAATAATCCTATGCATTATAAATCGCCATATTTATGCATGTTATGGACAATACTAATTTTTACATCATTTTACATATTAACATATGTAAATCCAATAATTGCAATGTTAGGGGCTGGATTTGCAGCACTAGTAGTAACAGGAAATGCTGATGTGAACGACACATTTATGTTTAGTAATGATGATGAATCCAAATATAGAGAAATGAAAAAATTTATACAAGAAAATAGAGATACAGAAATAATAAAGGAATACGAAAAAATAATAAAAATACTAAATCAAAAATATGAAAAAAGGTATAAAATTGATTTCTATAAAGTTTTTATTTTAGAATTTTATGAAAGAAAAACATTTAAACAAATAATTGAAGAAACCAATTTGAAAGACAATAAAGAAGTAACAAAAGCATTAGATATAATTAGTATGAGTTTTAATACATATTTACAAACAAAAAATGAATATGGTGAAATTGCAATATAGAATAAAAACTGGCCTTAAGCCAGTTTTTTTCTACTACTATTTAAGTTGCCACTGACAAAAAAGATGTCGAATATTGTAAAATTAAATCAAAAAGAATATAAAAGGGAGAGACATGAATGAAAGATTTAATTAGCAATAAAACAATGAAAGAAATAATAATTACAAAAAGAGAATTACAAAAATATTTTGATAACAAAAAAATAATAAAAAAATCAGAATATGTAGAATACTTAAAAAATAAAAATACGAAAAAAGGACTTTGAAAATAATATGACAAAGCCCTATTTAAAAATAATAACTATAATAATTCTTTTCTTAATTCTTCATCACTTTTCGATGATAATAAACAAGGAGCTATATCAAAAACAGTTTTACAGCCAAAGTCAGATTTTTTATACAATCTATAATTTGCTCTAGCATATGCAATTAATACACTAGCTGTAAATTCAGGATTTGATTCTAATTTTAAAGAGAATTCAGCAATTTGTTTTGTTGTATTATTAGAACCTGTTAATCCACTTCTTAAAACAAAACCGCCATGAGGCATAGAAGAGTGATTTTTCTTAAATTCTTCTTCTGAAATAAAATGAACAACAGTATTATATTCATCAAAATAATTAGGCATTTCTTTGATTGTTTTTTCTATAAGATTTTTATCTGCACCATCTTCAGCTACAACAAAACACTCTCTCCACATTTTTTCACGAACAGATTTAAATTGAGGATTTTCTCCATTTCTTACTTTTTCAACAGCTTCTTCATAAGGAACTGTATATTGAACAGCATTTTTTACACCAGGAACTCTTCTAACAGCATCAGAATGTCCTTGACTTAAACCTCTACCATAAAAATAATATGAATTTCCATTAGGTAAAACAGATTCAAATAAACTTCTTTGAATAGAAAATAATCCAGGATCCCATCCTACGCATATAATTGAAACATGTTTATTTTCAGTTGAAACCTTATTAATATTTTCGAAATATTCTGGAATTTTTGCATGAGTATCAAAGCTATCAACAGTATTAAATAATTTTGCAAATACAGGTCCTTGAACAGGTAAATCTGTAGCAGATCCACTACATAATATCATAACATCAATTTTATCAGTCATATTTTTCGCATCATCTATATAATATACGGGTGAATAAACAGTATTTACAGTTTTAGGGTCGCGTCTAGTAAAAACCCCTACTAATTCCATATCAATATTTTGCTTAACAGCAAGCTCAACACCTTTTCCAAGATTACCATAACCTAAAATACCAATTCTAATTTTGTCCATATAAAAACCTTCTTTCATTAATATATCAAAAAGATTTTATCATATTAGAATTATAATAGTCAAACAAATTATAAAATCAATTAATATGATTTTAAAGTATCTTCTATGACATAAGAAACTGGTAAAACTTTATCATTATCTGTTTTTACATCAAAAATCATACATTCATTATCATGTTTTTGATAAACAGAAACAGTAACTGTACCACATTTTCTATATGCACCACGTATAAGTTTAGACATTTAAACACCCTGGATTTAGGTCAAGTTTTTAGACACATTTTCCCACGAATTTATATATTTTTTTCAAGCTTTGCTTGAGTAGTTGAT
>CALXXK010000099.1 GCA_944392675.1 uncultured Clostridia bacterium | reverse complement strand
CAATTTGCGTTTTGGATGCTAACATTTTTTCATTATGACCATGCGCCAGCATTTAGTACAATTGTTATTACTAATGCTATTAATGTAATACCTTGATTATTATTTAAAAATTTTTTCATAAGCTCCCCTTTCTTTTGTTTATTATTATTTTTTCTTTTGGATATGTTATATCTTTTATATTATAATATAAAAAAATAATTCTTTTGTCAATCTCTATATTTATTTTATAATATAAAATTTATTTTTATTATATACAATTTTACATAATTCATAATATGTTTTTAATTTTAATTAGTCTATTATAAAAAATAGTTCTTTATATAATTTAGCAATTCTAATTTGTTAGCAAAACTTTTTATGTATTAGAAATTTTGAAAATTTTATAATAGACAAAAAAATCCCCCGCCTTAGCCGTCAGATGTCTTGAATTTTTAAGGACCTGCTCCTAAAAACAGGTGGGTGCCTACCTAAATACTCATGGGCTTCTCACTATATACTGTGAGCATGCACGCCATATTTATGAGATCAGCCCCTCTTAAATGTGTGTTGGTTCTAAAAATTCTGTCTATACGCACTACGCAGGGAATTTATTAATATTTAATTTTAATTATGTTTTCTATTTTTAAGTTATTTATATTTTAGCACATTAATATTTCTTTTACAAATTAAATTTTTTCTATTTTTATATCTGTTTTGTTGTTTTTTATATTTTATCTCATTTATTCAATATTATTCTCTCTTTAATGCTCATTTTTAAATTTGATTTTCTTATGAATTTATGCTAAAATGAGTTAAGATTATGTTTGTGGAGATTTTATATCTCTTTTTTTATTGTATAAAAATCAACTTTTATCTCAAAATATTTAAATTCCTATATTTCAATAAAATTTCTTATATATAATATTTTTTCATAAAAATTATAAATTTTATTTTTCAATGTTAATTTATTAAAATATTTCTTATAAATCTTCAACCTTAACTTTATACTTACATAACATATAATAATATACATAAAAATTGTAAAAAACTACCTAGCAAAATAAATAAATGAAATATTGAATGAATATACTTATGTTTTTTACCTAAAGCATATAACACTGCTCCTACTGTATATGCTATTCCACCTAATAGCAACAATACAAATCCACTTGTACCTAGTAATTGTGGTAATAAATTAGCCTTTACTATTATACACCATCCCATTATTAGATAACATAACATTGAAAATTTTTTAAACTTCTTTATATCTATAGAATTCAATACTATTCCTAAAATTGCCATTAACCATATAACACCAAATATTACCCAGCCTGTTACTGTATCATATTCTCTTAATGTACATAATGCAAACGGTGTATATGAACCTGCTATCAATAAAAATATTGAACAGTGATCTAAAACTTGGAACACCCTTTTAGAATATCTAGTTGGACTTAATCCATGATATATACTAGACATAGTATATAATATTATCATTGTCAAACCATATATAGCTCCACTTACTATTCCATATACATTTCCATGTATTGCAGCAAACACCACGCACAATGTTGTAGCTACAACACCTAATACAGCGCCAACAATATGTGAAGTCATATTAAATATTTCCTCTCCCTTAGTATATTTAGGAAGAATTCTGTCTTTTAATTTTATTCTCGTCATGAATAATCCTTTCTCTTTATACTTAACATATGAAATTTATTTTTTATCATATTAATAATTTTCTACTTTGTATTCAAATAAACACACTCTAAAAAATTATTAACTAAAATACTTTTATATTATACCATGTTTTTTTATTTTTTAAAGTTAATTTACACAAATTTCACATTATAATTTTTTATTTGTTTTATATAGCATATTTCTTTCATTGTCAAATATAATAGCTATAAATACTATACCTAAGCACTTAACTTCTACCTAAAAATTTAAAGAAAAAATTTAAGGAGGAAAATTTATGTCAAAACTCAAAATTTATACCAAATCCATTTTAGTTCCAGTTGCATTAGGTGGAATAGTTGGCCTGATTATATCCAATTTTCTAGATTATACCTCGCTAGAAAAGCCTTTTTTATCTCCACCTAGCTTCGTTTTTCCTATTGTTTGGACCATACTTTATATTTTAATGGGAATATCTTATGGAATTTTGAAAAGCAATTCTTTAGTAGATAGTAACATTACTTTAATTTATTACTCTCAATTATTTGTAAATGTGCTATGGCCTATATTCTTTTTCGTATTTAAATGGAGATTATTCGCATTTTTATGGATAATTTTACTAATTGCATTAGTTATTAGCATGATAATTCAATTTTATAGAAAAAATAAGATTTCTGCCTTATTACAAATTCCATATCTACTATGGCTATTATTCGCTTCATATTTAGGGGGGACGTTCCTTAATCCCTAATTTTCGGGATAATGGGGACGGACCTTACTACAACCTTGGCATAATGTAATAGATTTTTAAGTTTTGATGGAAATTAATTGAAATAGAAACTCTTAATAAATTTTATGGAAAGAGTTCAAACCTCCGTGTTTGGAAGGGTGCCATAAAATTTATTTAGAGTTTCTTTGAAAATTATATTGACAGATAAACTTAAAAATCTATTACATTATGCCAAGGTTGTAGTAAGGTCCGTCCCCATTATCCCGAAAATTAGGGATTTAAGGAACGTCCCCTGTCATTTCTTTTGCTAATTTACTTATAGCTTTTGTTTCTATTCTCGATACATAGCTACGAGAAATTCCCATTGATTTTGCTATTTCATTCTGGGTTTTTGGTTTATGTCCTCCTAATCCAAATCTTAATTCTAAAATATTTTTTTCTCTATCTTTTAAAACTTCTTTCATCTTTTGATATAATATTTTTATTTTCATTTTTATATCTACTACATCTTCGATTGCTCTTTCGTCATTTTCTATTACTTCTTGCAATGTAACAACATTGTCATCTTTATCTTTCCCTATTGGCTCATTTAAGTATACTTCTGCTCCTAATTTTTTTGTTGCTCTTAAATGCATTAATATCTCATTATCTATACATCTCGACACATATGTAGATAATTTACTTCCTTTTTCTATACTAAAACTGTTTATTCCTTTTATCAGACCTATCGTTCCTATTGATATTAAATCATCTTGATCTACTTTTGCTGTACTATATTTTTTTGCAACATGTGCAACTAATCTCAAGTTCCTTTCTATTAAAATATTCCTAGCTTCGTCATCTCCTTTTGCCATTTGTTCTAAACAGTTTCTTTCTTCTTCTTGTGTCAATGGTTCTGGAAATAAACTTCCTCCTTGAATATATCCAACTACAAATACTGCAGATTTTAGAAATTCCACAAATCCTAATATTCCTGACATACAAAGTGAAACAAGCATATTTAGGCACCTCCATTTATTCTCATAATAAAATTATATGTTTAAAAAAATATAAAAGTGCCTGACCGTAAATTATAATTTTACACTGCTGCTTGTTCTTTTTTATATATTTTTTAATATCTATTATTAGAGGTGTTTTTAATGTATTTTCTTACCAATATTTTTAAAGGTATTGCTTTAGGTTGTGGTGCAATACTTCCACGGCATAAGCAGTGGTGTTTTATGTGTTATCTTTGGTATTTATGAAAAACTTTTAGATAGTATTTTAAACTTTTTTAAAGATATTAAAAAAAACGTTAAATTTTTGTTTCCTATATTTATAGGTGTAGGAATTGGAGTTTTACTTTTTAGTAATATTTTAAATTACCTTCTTTACAATTTTCCTTTCCAAACAAAATCTATTTTTATTGGGCTTATTTTAGGTTGTATCCCTTCTCTATTTAAAGAAGTAAACACTAAAAATACAACTAAAAAACATTATTTTCTATTTACTATTGTATCTTTTCTTATTGGTGTTATTAGTGTTTATTTAGAAAAAAATATTAGTTTTGCTGATACTTATAATTTTAGTTACTTACACTTTATCCTTTCTGGTTTTGCTATGTCTATAGGAATCATTGTACCAGGCGTAAGTAGTACTATTATTTTAATGCTATTTGGAGTTTATAATTTATATTTGTCAAGTATATCTACTATTTATTTACCTATATTAATTCCTATGTTTATAGGTCTGCTTATTGGTTGTTTTATTTTTATGAAGCTTACTAAATTTTTGTTAGATAATTTTTATGCACAAACTTTTTATAGTATTATTGGATTCACATTAGGTTCTATTTTTGTACTTTTACCTAATATTTCTTTTAATATTTTAGGTTTTACATCAATTTTGTGTATTATTCTTGGATTTCTAATAGGAAATAGTTTTGAAAAATTGAATTAATTAGTTATTACTCAGCCTTATTACTATTTGATAATTTTTTAAGTTTATCTGTCAATATAATTTTCAAAGAAACTAAAAAAAGTGAATTTTATGTTGACTTTTATTAACTTTTGTAATATAATTAAGATTGTCTAATAAATGTATAAACATTTGTAAGACCTAGTGGCTGTTTTTTTACCCATTTAGTCATTGCCACTAGAGAAAGCTGCACTATTTATAGAGTGCAGCTTTTTTTTCGCCTAATAATCCAATCTTTTTCACATTTTAAAGGAAGTTTTATTTTTACTTTTTGACCTTTTACCCCTGGGCTTATTTCATTTATTTCTTCATCTGTTTCATCATTCCATAGTTTTTCTATTGTAAATTGTACTGGTTCTATTTGATTTGGTACAATTATTTCTAATAAATCTCCTACTTGTAATTTATTTCTTATCTCTATTATTGATTTCTCTTTATCATATTCTACTACTTTTCCACCAAATTCATATTGTTCATTATATTGTTTTCCTGAATATTCTTGTATATCTTTGTTATTTCTATCATTAAAATAAAAAGTTGTTAATCCTCTTGTTTTTACTTTTTCTAGTTCTTTTAAATACTTTGTATAATCATAATTTTTCGGATCTTTTTCATAATCAT
>CALXXK010000098.1 GCA_944392675.1 uncultured Clostridia bacterium | reverse complement strand
AAAAAGATAAAAATTGTCATTTTTGGACGCGTCCCCAAAATGACAAAAAAGGAGAAGAAAATGAATAACCAAAAAATAAGAAACATAGCAATAATAGCACACGTAGACCATGGAAAAACAACATTGGTAGATGCAATGTTGAAACAAAGTCATGTATTTAGAGATAATGAGCAAGTTGCAGAAAGAATAATGGATTCAAATGACTTAGAAAAAGAAAGAGGAATAACAATTCTTTCTAAAAATACATCAGTAATGTATAAAGATATAAAAATAAATATAGTAGACACACCAGGACATGCTGATTTTGGAGGAGAAGTAGAAAGAGTTCTAAAAACTGTTGATGGTGTTTTACTATTAGTTGATGCTTTTGAAGGGGCAATGCCACAAACAAGAGAAGTTTTAAAGAAATCATTAGCATTAGGTTTAAAACCAATAGTTGTTATAAATAAAATAGACAGACCAGGTGCTCAACCAGAGAAAGTTGTAGACCAAGTTTTAGAATTATTTATTGAATTAGATGCTACAGATGAACAATTAGAATTTCCAGTTGTATATGCATCAGCTAAAAATGGAATTGCTAAAATGGATTTAAACGAAGAATCAGATAATTTGAATTGTTTGTTTGAAACTATAGTTAATACAATAAGTGCACCAAATTGTGATGAAGAAGGACCTTTCCAAATGCTAGTTTCTAATATAGATTATGATGATTATGTTGGAAGAATTGCAGTAGGAAGAGTGGAAAGAGGTAAAATTTCTGTTGGAATGCCAGTTTCTATTTGTGGTAAAGAAGATAAAATAACACAAGGAAGAATTGGTAAATTGTATACACATATAGGATTAAAAAAGCAAGAAGTAGAAGAAGTTACAGCAGGAGATATTATAGAATTATCTGGACTTCCAAATATAAATATTGGTGATACAATATGTGATTTTAATAATCCAGAAAAGATACCATTTGTTGATATAGATGAACCTACAGTTTCAATGACATTTAGTGTAAATAATGGACCATTTGCTGGTAAAGAAGGGCAATTTATAACATCAAGACATATACGTGATAGATTATTTAAAGAATTAGAAAGAAATGTATCATTAAGAGTAAAGGAAACAGATTCACCAGACAGTTTTGAAGTATCAGGAAGAGGAGAATTGCATTTATCTGTATTAATAGAAACTATGAGAAGAGAAGGGTTTGAATTATTAGTATCAAGACCAAAAGTTATATATAAAGAAATTGATGGTGTAAAATGTGAACCAATTGAAAGATTAGTTGTTAATGTTCCAGATGACTCAATAGGAACAGTAATTGAAAAATTAGGTCAAAGAAAAGCTGAAATGATAAATATGGAACCTGCTGAAGAAGGTCATACAAAAATAGAATTTAAAATACCAGCAAGAGGATTAATAGGATATAGAACTGAATTTTTAACAGATACTAAAGGAGAAGGTACAATGAACCATATATTTGATTCATATGAACCATTTAAAGGTGAAGTTTTATCAAGAGTTAGAGGAACAATTGTAGCATTTGAAAATGGAAAATCAGTAACTTATGGATTATATAATGCACAAGACAAAGGAGACCTATTTATAGGACCAGGTGTAGAAGTATATGAAGGAATGATAGTTGGATTAAATTCAAGAGGAGAAGACTTAGCAATAAATGTTTGTAAAGAAAAACATTTAACAAATACAAGAGCTTCTGGGTCAGATGAAGCACTAAGATTAGTTCCACCAATCCAAATGTCATTAGAAAAGGCTATTGAATTTATTCAAGATGATGAGTTAGTAGAGGTAACTCCTAAATCAATTAGATTAAGAAAGAAAATATTGGACTCAAAAGAAAGAGAAAGAGCAGCAAGAAATTCCAATAAATAAAAAACCAACATTCATAAGTATAAAGTTATTTTAGGTAAAATAATGAAAATTAGTAATATTTGACACATTGTGAATGAGGATGTATAATAAAAGTATCAAAAATTTAGGAGGAGAGCTTATGAATCATAAAGTTGATAATAACCAAACAGAACGGAAAAAAGAAGAAAAGACATTAAGAGAATTATGGAATGAAGCATATGGCAGTAAATATAAAAACTCAGAATATTTTGACAATGATACTGATGATTATGACAAAAATAAGGACTGGTATGATTAAGCTCGCAAAAGGGGAAAAAGTTTATCTTTTTCCCTAAAATTGATTTTATAGTAAAAATTAATTTTATTAATATTAGATATAAAACATTTTAATTTAAATTATTTAATATAATTTTATTATTAGAAAATGTATTTATTATAAGGAGAAAATGAAATGAATAAAAAAGAATTAGAAAAGATAAAAGAAAAAGCATTAAAAGAACATATTCCAATAATTATGGATGATACACTAGAAGTTATTGAAAAATATATGAAAGAAGTTAAACCAAAGAGAATACTTGAAATTGGAACAGCTGTAGGATATTCAGCAATGTGTTTTTCAGAATTTCTTGATATAGATGGAAAAATAGATACAATAGAAAGAGATGAAGAAAGAGCAACAGAAGCAAAAGAGAACTTTAAAAAAGTGGAAGTAGAAGAAAAAATAAATTTATATGTAGGAGATGCAGTAGAAATATTACCAACATTAAATGAGAAATATGACATGGTATTTATAGATGCAGCAAAAGGGAAATATCCATTTTTTTTGAAAGAAGCACTAAGAATGATTAATAATAATGGAGTAATTTTTGCTGATAATATTTTATATAAAGGTTATGTTTTAAGTGATTATAACAAACATAAACAACGTACTGCAGTTAGAAATTTAAGAGAATATTTAAAAGAAGTTAGCGAAAACCCTAATCTTGAAACAGAAATTTTAGAAGTAGGAGATGGGTTAGCAGTAAGTAAAGTAAAATAAAATGGAAAACCCCCTTTGCAAAATATGTTTGCAAAGGGGGAAATTTTTAAGGAACTAGATTTTCTGAAACACGACGGTTGGAAATGTTTTTTGCATTGTTAATACCGTCGATGTCTGTAGTTTTGTCAAATCCTACTATATTTAATTTTGAAAAATCATCTACCTCAAATATATCAGAATAGCCTTTTGTTAATTCTTCATAATTAGTGTGTGACGCAAGACCATTTTCAGCAGTCTTATGCATTTCATAATTACGAAATTGAAAATCTAATATTGCTCCAGGACACACTGGAGAATAATGAGGGAGAATTAATGTAAAATGGATAGATTGATATGTATTACTTTTGGGACTACTTACAAAATCTTTATACCTATCTATTTGGAAAGGTAATGAAAGAGTTTGCGTTAATCGTAATTTAGTAAACTCATCTATAGAATTATCATTTTTGATCCATTTTAAAAATTCTATTCGGTATTCACTAGTATCTGTTAATATACCAAATATTAAAGTAGTAATGTTTTTTAAAAGTTCAATATTATTTTTGTTTGATAAATTTTTATTCAATAGAATTCCTCGAAGACCAAAACGATCTTTTACTCCCCATTCATTACTTGTTTCATTATCGTTTTTTTCATAAGCTTTTCTTAACATTTTAGCACAATCCCTTTTCAGAGATTTACGCCTAGAATTAAGATTCATATCAACATGTGGACCACTAAAATTATTATTATAAAAAATAATAATATATAATATGACTGTTAATACATCATTGATAAGATTAGTTAGCTTAAAAGTAGATTTCCGTTCATAATAACAATTATCTACATAGGAACGAAAAATGAAAAAAGATTCTTTTTCCTCTATTGGTATTTTGGAAATAATTTCTGGACTTTTTAGTAATTTCCGAAAATTGCTAACAATTTCCAATATATCATTAGATTTTATTAAGGCTTGCTGATATACTTCATGTATAATAGGAAAGCTTTTAAAATTTACAGTTGCATTATTTGTTTCTTGTGGATTTGTGGACATAGAGTGTCCTCCTTTCTAAAATTTTTTATACAAATAGTTACCTACTATTATTATACCATAAATTCACATAAAATTAAAGACTTATCTAAAGTAGAAAAGAGTACAATACTGTAAAATTAATTGACAAGCTTTAAAAAGCCATATATAATAAGTAAGAAGTAAAAATAAAAGAGAGTGTGAAAAAAATGAAAAAAATAGAACTACTAGCTCCAGCAGGATCATTCGAAAAAGCAAAAATAGCATTTCAATATGGAGCAGATGCAGTATATTGTGGAACTTCATCACTATCATTAAGAACAAGAGCAGACATGGGAAATGATGATTTAATAAAAACTATAAAATATGCACACAGTATAGGAAAAAGAGTGCATGTAACATTAAATATATTTGCATGGGACGAAAAATATGAAGAAATAATAGAAATGGCAAAATTATTAAATGAATTAAAACCAGATGGAATAATAGCAGCTGATGGAGGTGTAATTGAAGTACTAAAACAATATGCACCTGATGTAGATATACATGTGAGTACACAAGCAAATGTAGTAAGTTTACATGATGCTTTATTCTGGCATAAAATAGGTGCTAAAAGAGTAATAATGGCAAGGGAAATGAATAAAGAACAATTAAAATACATAATGGAAAATAAGCCAAAAGATTTAGAAGTAGAAATATTTATACATGGAGCAATATGTTTTGCATTTTCTGGAAGATGTTTTTTAAGTGATTTTCTATCATGTAGAAGTGCAAACTTGGGTGACTGTGCTCAAAGTTGTAGATGGTCTTACAATCTATATGCAGAAGAAAAAAATAATCCAGGAGAATTTATGCCAATAGAAACAAGTGAATATGGTACAAGCATTTTTTCATCAAAGGATTTATGTTTGATAAAGGAATTGCCAGAAATAATAAATATGGGAATAGATAGTGTAAAAATAGAAGGAAGATTAAAGACAGAATATTATTTAGCAAGTGTAATAAATGCATATAGAAATGCAATAGATGATTATGAAAAAGATCCGAAAAATTATGATTATACAAAGTATTTAAAAGAACTAGAAAAAGTAAAAACAAGAGGA
>CALXXK010000097.1 GCA_944392675.1 uncultured Clostridia bacterium | reverse complement strand
CATTTCTACATAATACTTTCTATAATATTTTAATTGCTATAACCTATTTTATGCAAAGCTTTGCATAAAATAGGTAACTATACCTCACAAATGTTTGCAAATATATATTTAAATGAAGTAGACCAATATATAAAACATGAATTAAAAATAAAATATTATTTTAGATATATGGATGACAGTGTAATATTAGTAAAATCAAGAGAACAGGCAAAAGAAACATTAAAAAATATAAAAATATTTTTGAAAGAAAACCTAAAGCTAGAACTAAATAAAAAAACACAAATATTCAAAAATAAACAAGGAGTAAATTTTTGTGGATATAAAATAAATGAATATAGATTAAAAATACGAGATAAAGGAAAAAGAAAACTAAAGGTAAAAGTAAAAATTTTAAAAGAGAAAATAAAACAAGGTAAAATAACAAGTAAAGAAGCAAAAAAATATTTAGCAGGACATATGGGATATATAAAAATTGCAAATACATACAACTTAGAAAATAAATTATTTTATAAAGTTTTAGAAAATCATACTGAAATAGTTAATAAATAAGTAATCATAATAAATAATAATTAAATGAAATAAAATAGGGATAAATCAAAAAAGCACCAATGCTAACAATCCATGCACTAATAGGGGAGGCAATTACAACAATAATGGGACTAACAATCCAGCTTCTAACCGTAATAACAATAGCACGACCAACAGCAACAACAACAACTCCTTCCGTTCAGCTCTAATATTATTCTAGATTATATATTTTAAGGAATGTATACAATGAAATATTAGATATTAAAGGGATTTGTTCCTTCCTGAAATAGGTAAAAATGTATCAGTAAAATAGGTATTAGTAGAATTAGTAATTAATTTGAATATACTTATTTTACGAATTATAAATAAATATGAATTTAAAAAGTAAATATAGTATCAGAACAATTAATTGATTTAAGAGAGGTTTATGGGTAACCTTTTAAAAAACTAAATATATTATACAAGGAGAAATATATTTATAAAATAAATATATAAAAAGAAAAATGAATATATGTTTTTTTATAGGAAAAATAATAAGTGATATAGATTTTAAATTCATGGTAAATGATAAGAAAAATATAGCTATAGCAATATTTAAATTAAAAGTAAATGAAAATTGTATTTTAACAGTAAAAGGATATAATAATTTAGCAGACTTATGTTATAGAAATCTATCAATAAATAATTATATAATAATACAAGGAGAATTAAATAGCAAAATGGAAGTGATTTTATATAGTGTAGAATTATTTTAAAGAATAGAAGTATATAATATATAAATATTTAAAATTAATTGCAAAATTAAAAATATAAATATTATATAAAATATTTATATAATATAAAAGAAAAATAAAAAAATAATATAAAAAATAGTAAATAAAAGAAAACAATAGAATAAAAAAGAATAACAATATATTTACTATAAAATAAATATTGACTTTAAAATAGATAAAACATAAAATAAAGCATAGAATAAATGTATACAAATAAGGGGATACTAAACAAGAGAAAAAGGCACAAAATAAAAAAGTTAATTTTAAGCAATATAAAATATTAATTTTTTAATCAAATATGTGTCAGAAAGGAATACGAAAAATGGAAAATATAAAAGAAAAAATAAAAAAAGAATTAGAAACAATAGACAAAATGATATTAGAAAACGAAACAAAAGAAAAAATAGAAAAACACAGACAAGAATTAGACAAACTATTAAAGCAATATCTAAAAGATATGTAAATAAAAAATAGTCACAGAAGAAATACAATACTTGTATAAACGAAAATAATTCATTTATACAAGTATTAAAATTTGGTAATATAAAAATATAAAAAAAAAAGATTAGAATAAAAAAATTAAATATATAATTTAAAAAGATGAAAAATAGACATAAAAATTGAAAATAAAAGCAAACGATATTAATTTATTAATATTAAATTAAAAAGTAACAAAAAAAGTTAGGAGAAAATAAATGAGAAAACCAAGCACAATAAAAATAGGAAAAAACATACAAGATATAAGAAAAAGTAATGGATACACACAAGAAAAGCTAGCAGAAGCAATAGAAGTATCAGTAAGATATGTAAGTGAACATAGAACAAGACAGAGCAAAACCTTCATATGAAGTTCTTATTAAAATTTGCAATTTTTTTAATATAGGAATAAACCAGATATTTAGTAAATATCTAAAAATAACGGAAAACAAAACATTAGAATACACAATATCTGGATATGATAAATTATCTGAAAAAGACAAAGAAACAATAAAACATTTAATAATGTATTTTAACAAGTAATGTCTCATTGGGGACGTTTCTTTTTAAGACATTTATATACATCAATATTTAAATACATAAAAGATATTGGCGTGTCGAAAAAAGTCGAACGATTTTACTTGATTTCTAGCAGATAAGATGTTATAGTATTAACATAATTTCTAAATTCAATAAATATTTCTATTTCAAAAAAATTATTCAAAAAACAAACTGTCAAAGAGCTTTAAGTTTGCCAATGTGTATATATCAAAATTTTCAAAATATATTAATATTCTATTTTATAATAAAAATAAATTTAAATCACAAATTTTATATAATTAAAAAATACAAAAAATATTAAATTCATATTTTTAAAATCTAAAGTTAATTCAACGAAAAACAAAAAATATCATAATAAAAATTTACTCATAAGTATTGAAGAAAATAAAAAAATTTGATAAAATAAAGGAGGTAAAATTGAACGAAGAAACACAATTAAAAGTAACAAATGATTACATATTTATATGAAAACAAAGTTAGATATGTGGATGGAATTCATAAGTCAAATAGATAAAGAAGGGGTGGAAAATGCTATGAGTAAAAATAAGGAAATAAAGAAGGCACAGGAAGAATATGAATACTTAACAGGAGAAGAGAATGAAAGAAGGATAGCATTTTTAATGGATAAAGCAATAAGAGATGAAAAATCGGCATATGTAGATGGAAAGAAAGATGGAGAGAAATTTGGAGAGCAAAAAAAACAAAGAGAAATAGCAAAAAAGATGAAAGAAGAAAAAGTAGATACAGAATTAATAATTAAAGTAACAGGACTGACTGAAAAACAAATAGAAGATTTGTAGTATTGTATTGAGGTCGTTTATTTTTGAGACATTTTTATATATCAACGTTTAGCATGATTTAACATATTATGCATTCGGAAAAATTGCAATAATACTTGAATTTTTATAAAAAGTAATGTATTATAACAGATGTAGAGGTGGAATATGAGGTCAAATTGGTTTAAATATGTATTTATAATTGTTGTTATAATAATTATAGTTTTTGCAATTTTTAAAATAAGGATAGATGAACAACAAAACGAATACCAAAATAATGAAACAAGCAATGTAGAAAAAGAAAAAGTCAGAGAAATAAAATTAGGGATGACGCAGTTAGACACAATGAATCCAATTTTAAGTAATAATAAAAATGTTCAAGATATATCGAAATTAATTTTTGATCCATTAGTTACTTTAAGTTCAGATTATAAAGCAGAGCCATGTTTAGCTATAGAATGGGCGAAACAAGGGGCATCATATATAATTAAATTAAGAGAAAATGTTCAATGGTCAGATGGAATGACATTTACTGCAGAAGATGTTAAATTTACAATAGATAGATTAAAAGATACACAAACAATTTATTCTAATAATGTTCAAAATGTTGTAGGAATTGATATTGTAGATGATTATACAGTTAGAATAAATTTAGATAAAGAAGTTCCATTTTTTGAATATAATTTAACTTTTCCAATATTATCTAAACAATATTATGATGCACAAGACTTTGCAAATACTGAGAAAAACAATGCACCTGTTGGCACAGGAAAATATAAAATATCAGAAGTTACAGCATCATATATCACATTAGAGAAAAATCAATATTGGTGGGATAAAGATGTAGATTTAACATTAGAAAAAATAACAATAAATATCTATTCATCAATAGGAGAATTATATAATAGTTTTAAAACCGGAAATATTGATTTAGTTAGTACATCTAATGAAAATGTACAAGATTATATTGGAACTATAGGATATTCAATTAAAGAAATGAAAGGAAGAGAGCACACATTTATTGCTTTAAATACACAAAATTCGTTTTTATCAAGACAAGAAGTAAGAAAAGCAATAGCTTATTCTATAGATAAGCAAAACATAGTTTCAAGTATATTTGCTAATAAATATTATA
This sequence comes from uncultured Clostridia bacterium, assembly GCA_944392675.1. Lineage (GTDB taxonomy): Bacteria > Bacillota > Clostridia > TANB77 > CAG-508 > CAG-269. The sequence goes on along the minus strand of CALXXK010000097.1, from coordinate 818 downwards.
CAAGTAGTTTTCCTTTAGATTTTGGAAGCTGGCTATGCCAAGGAGAAGATGCTAGTTCAGGATATAATGCAGAACAGGCTAAACAAATATTAGTTGATAATGGATGGACTTATAGAAATAAATATTGGCAAAAAGTTGAAAATTATAGAACTCAAAGAATTGTTTTTAATTTACTAGTAAAGGCTAGTGATGCAAGCAAGGTAGCTGTTGCACAAAATATAAAAACTCAATTGGAAAATCAAGGAATAAGAATAAATATAGTGCAAGCATCTGATGAACAATATAAAAATAGTTTACAAACTAAAAATTATGATATGGTTATATGTAGTACATATGTATCACCAAGTCCTAATTTAGATACTTATTTTGGAGAAAATAATTTAGCTAATTACTCAAATGAAGAAGTTAATAATATAAGAAATGAAGTAATGAATACGACAGATGAAAATGTAATAAAGGAAAAATATAAAAGATTGATAGAAATATACAAAACAGACATACCATATATTAGTTTATATTTTAACAAATATACTGTAGCTTATAGCTCAGAGATAGCAGGAGATATAACTCCTAATTGGTTTTATCAATTTTATGGTATTGAAGGATGGTATAAATAAATTAAAAAAAATTTAAAAAAGTATTGACAAAACAAATATTTGTTATATAATAAACAAAAACAAACAAAAGTTTTAAAAATCAAGGAGGAAAATCATGAGTGAAAATACAGAAAAGAAGAAAGCATTAGAAATGGCAATGAGTCAAATAGAAAAACAATTTGGAAAAGGTTCAGTAATGAAATTAGGAGAATTTAAAGCAAT
>CALXXK010000096.1 GCA_944392675.1 uncultured Clostridia bacterium | reverse complement strand
TTTAGAAATGCTTTAGTTAGAAGTAATTATGGAAATATTCCAAGAGGAATTTATCCTACATTTGATTATTTGATAATGTTTTTTGAGAATTTATTACAGGGTAAAAGCCACAAATTAAAAAATAGAGATTTATATATTAAAGAATTGTTTGAAAATAATAATTTGTAAAAATTTATGAAAGGACTTGTGAAGATGAAAGATAAATATAATATAACAAAAGAACAAAATATTTTTTTTGCTAAAAGATGTATTGTTGATAGTATCTGGAAAAGTTCCCATATTGAAGGAATAGATGTTACATATCCAGAAACTCAAAGAATATATGATGGTGGAAATGTTGCTCGTCTTAGAATAGATGAGATTCAAACTATTAATAATTTGAAACATGCTTGGTTATTTGTTCTGAACTCTATTGATGCAGAAAATGACCTAAATTTACTAAAATCTATTAACAGTTTAGTTGGTAGTAACTTAATTGATAGACCAGGACAAGTTAGAGTTTATGAAGTTTCAATTGGTGGAACAACTTGGAAACCTGAATTGCCTAGTGAAGATAAAACAAGTAATGATTTAGATGAGTTTAATAAAATTGAATGTATAACAGAAAGAGCTATTACAATTATGTGTTATTTAATGAGAACTCAATTCTTTACAGATGGAAATAAAAGAACGGCAATGTTATTTGCAAATAAAATAATGATACAAAATGGAAAAGGTGTAATAAGCATACCCATTGATGAAGATATTACTTTTGGAGAAAAGCTAACAAAATATTATGAAACAAATGATATGGAAGATTTAAAACAATTTATATATGATAAATGTATTAGTGGAATTGTATTTCCAAATAAATAATTAAAAGCAGTATTAGGAGATATTACAAACCCACCCCATGGTCTGTGTAATATGCTCCTAATCCTGCTTTTTCTATTTCTTCTATACTAGCATTTTTTGTTAGTTGGTGTACTATTGTTCCAACCATTTCTAAGTGTGCTAATTCTTCAGTACCAATATCATTTAATATAGCTTTAGCTTTTTCATCTGGCATTCCAAACCTTTGAGATAAATATCTAAGTGAAGCTGCTAGTTCTCCATCTGGTCCTCCATATTGAGATATTATTACTTTTGCAAGTTTTGGGTCTGTACATTTTATATTAATTGGATATTGTAACATTTTATTATAAGTCCACATTAATCTTCTCCCCCTTCCCAAGGCCATGGTTCTTCAAGCCATCTCCATTTATTACATGGAAATTTTATAGTAAGAGGTCCATAAACCTTTTGATATGCATCTTTCATTTCTTTTAATTCATTACAATACTTTCTGTGTAAGCAAAGGGCTTTTTTATCATCTGGATGTGTATCTAAATATAATCCTAATTCTGTTATTGCAAATTCAAGACATCTAATATTTTGTAACATTTCTTCTTTTTCATCACAATCAATTCTTCTTTCTTGACTTTGATATTCATTCGTGTTCATATTATTGTTGTTCATGTTATCATTCATTGAATTACAAGAACAATCTCTATTTTCTCTTAACAACATTTATTGCACCCCTTCCCTATTTTATTCATTCTAGCAATATAAGTTATTTCTTCCATTGATTGACCTGGTGTATATGGGCTAACTAACTCGGGAAATATTGTTCCCATTTTTAGTCCTACACATGGTTTAAAAGTCTTATCCATATATTGAATAGGAACATAACTTTGTGCTAACATTGGATTTTCTGGAAATACATTGTATTCTTCATCAAATCCACATCCGCAATCACTTGCGTGGTTTTCGTATGAAACAACATTATTACAACTTTGTTCCATTATTTGATTTTCTGTTTCACAGTTTGTATTGTTGTACTCGTTATTCATACAACAATTTCTTCTATTGTTTCTAAACATTTTTATTCCTCCTTTTACTTCATTATATGATTAATTTTGACATTTGACACTAAAAAATGACATTCTTCACTTTTTTAGAATGCCATTCTATTTTTTATTATATTTTATTTTGCATAGTTATCAATTTTTTTAATAAATATTACATTTTCTATAATATTTATGATTCCATAACATAATATAATTATTCCTACTGTTTGTAATATTGCTCCTGTATTTATTAGGATGTATACACCTGCTATTATTGTAACAATTGATAATATTATAGATAATAACCAAAGTCTTGATTTGAATTCTTTCCATACAATACTTGTTTGTAAATTCATTATTCCGCTATATATTATCCAAATAGCAATTAATATTCTAAATATTGAAAGTATGATATCAGAACAGAACATTATAAAAATACCTGCTATTATAGCTACAATTGCCATAGCTAATATGTAGTTATTGTTCCTATCTCCTGACATATAGTCTATTATTTTAAGTATTCCCATAATTATTACTATTCCACCCAAAATAAATGATATTATGGACATTATTTCATTTGGTCTTGCTATTAATAATATTCCAAATAGTATAAATATTATAGATACAACTATGTCTGTCCAACTCGATTTTTTTAAAAAATTTTCTAACATATTTCTTTCCTTTCTTTATTTTATTTTTTCTCTATATAATATATCATAAAAAATTGAATTTTGTATATTATTTTTTAAAATTTTTTATTTAATCTAATAAAATTTTTCTAAAATTCTATTAGATTAAATACTTTGCTAACAAATATATATAATCTACTAATACACGACTCCCGTTCAAATAATGATTTTCTCATATACTAAAAAGTTTATTTTAACTTTTTTTCAACATTCCTCTTTTTAATATTTCTAATTCTTTGATTAGATTTTCTTTTCCTTCTTCTTTTGATATTTTCCCTGTTATTACTTCTATGCTTATTGTTCTAGCCATTGCTGATACTATTTTTAACATATATATAACATCTTCTTTATCATTTATATTTAATATTTCCACATTAATAATTTCTTCAATGATTCTTTGTTGTTTTTCTTCTTGAAAAATATTTATATTATTCTTTTTTAATTCTTCCAAAATGTTCCTGTACAAATTAAATTTATCTTTTTCTTTTACACTTTCTATCATATATTCAAATATCTCTATTGTTGCATCAAAAATATTGCCATCTACTTCAATCAAAATATTTTTAATTTTTTCTTTTTCTTTTTTCATGTATTTTTGCACAATATATTTTATTGCATCTTCTTTGTCCTCAAAATATTGATAAAAACTCCCTCTTGGTATTTTTGCATTTTCTATTATATTGCTTATAGATGCTTTTTCAAAAGTTGTTCTTCCAAATTCATTTTCTATTGCTTTCTCTATTTTTTCTCTTTTTTCAGGACTTAAATTGAAAAATGTTGATTTTGGCATTTTCATCACCTCTCTATGACACTTTGTCATTTTTTCTATTCTACAAAATAAATTTGAATTTGTCAACTTAAATAACAAATTTTTAATTATATATATTTATTGATGTTATAAGAAAATGTCTCAGAAAGAAACGTCCCTAATAAGACATAAAAAAATAACACTTATATTCAAGTGTTATAATCTATTCATATTATGCATTTTCAGTTTCTTTTTTTGCAATTACTTCTTTGCCATCATAATATCCACAATTTTTACAAACTCTATGTGGCATTACCGGTTCATGGCAATGTGGGCAAGTTGCTAATTTTGGTTCTTCTTTTTTCCATGTTGATCTTCTTAAATGTGTTCTAGCTTTTGACCATCTTCTTTTTGGTTGTGCCATCTAAATCCCTCCTTGTTCAAAGATATATGTATATATCTATTCAATTTTTTCGTAATTCATCACTATAAGATTATACAGTTTATTTCATTATTTGTCAATAGCTGATATTTGATTATTCTCATTATTTTTAAATTTAATTATTTTTATAAGTTACTTTGTTTTAATTATTCACAATATTTTTTATAAATCCCTCTTATATTCTTCTTTGTTAATACTTTATCTATTCCATCTTTGGCTACCTGTTCTAAAACTTCTGTGACAAAATCTTTTATTTTTGGATTAGCTTTTATTATATCTTTTTCTCTATTCCAATAACCTAATTCATATTCTTTTGTCCATTTTTTACCTTCATATATTATACCAGCTGCTAATTTATCGCAAATCATTTCAGCAGCATATTTATATGGCATCACTGGAGTTTTATTTGGAGCATTTTCATCTATCCAATATTCCGAATGATGCCTATTCCTTCCTTTGTGGTGTAACCACGCTTCAGAATACCCTTTGTCTTTCTTTGCTTCTGTTATTGGAGAATGTGTTCCTACATAATATTTTATACTCTCTCCAAATTCTGTTATAGAATATTTAGACATGTCATGCCAAAAACCTCTCCATGGTTCTCCTATCTTACAACATAATTTAAATACTACCCATTTATGTTTTGTAATAAGTTTAAAATGTTTTACTGGATTTTTTAAATTCATCTTTATTTTCATTCTCCTTTAAACTATAAATCTAATAATTGACGTTATATTTTTTCCTATAACATGAAAAGTTAAATCTGACAATTTTACTATTTCTTTCCATCTATATAGTTTACTACACTTTTTCATCAAAATCAATAAATTTTATTAGCTTTTTTGCATAGAATATATATTATTAAGAATTGGAGGAATAAAATTATGTGTGGATTTGTTGGATTTTCCAGCTTTAAAAATGAACTTTCAAATTCTAGACCTATTATAGAGAAGATGAATTCATCTTTAATACAACGTGGGCCAGATGAATTTGGATATTATATAAATAAAAATGTTGCTCTTGGGCATAGACGACTTATTGTAGTTGATCCTGAAGGTGGCAAGCAACCTATGATAGAAAAATTTTCTTATGGTGATTATGTTATTTGTTATAATGGTCAAATCTATAATACAAAAGAATTAAGAGAAATTTTAGAAGAAAATGGTTTTCATTTTAATAGTCATAGTGATACAGAAGTGTTGCTAAAAAGTTATATTCATTTTGGAAATGATATTGTAAATCATCTAAACGGGATTTTTGCTTTTGCAATTTGGAATGAACATAAAAAAGAATTGTTTTTGGCTAGAGACCATTTTGGTGTAAAACCTTTATTTTATACTATTCAAAATGAT
>CALXXK010000095.1 GCA_944392675.1 uncultured Clostridia bacterium | reverse complement strand
ATATATTAAGTGTACCAAATAGTCTTTTTTTGATCTAACAAATGTGCAAGAATTTTGTTTTGCTATAATAATTTTGTAAAATTAAGAAAAAAATTTATTTTGTGAAACTTTTTTTAAAATAAATTCCACTTATAAAATAGAAAGGGGAATAAAACTAATGAGTACTCAAATATTGCTAGAAAATTTCGAAAAAATATATCAAGAAACATATGAAAGAACACTAAAATACATTATATGTAAATGTAATAATTTTGATGATATTAATGATATTATTCAAGATACATATGTAGAATTATATAAAAATTTAAAAAAGAAAAAAATATTAAAGGTTGAAAAAATAGAAGATTATATTATAGGAATATCTAAAAATATAATGAAAAAATATTATAAAAACAAAAGGCAAAAGGCAATAATTTTTGACTTTGAAACTGACGAAAATAAAGAAATAAAAGATATATTTGATTTAGAAGAACAAATTATTACAAAGGATAATGTAGAAAAAGTATGGAATTATGTTAAAACTAAAAATATATTAATAACAAAAACTTTCTACTTATATTACTGCTTAGATATGAAAATATCAGACATATCAAAAGAATTAAATGTAAAGGAATCAAATATAAAAAATTATTTATATAGAACCTTAAAAGAAATAAAAGAGAAAGGAGGTATATAAAATGCAACAAAATGAATATCTAACAAGATATTTAAAACAACAATTTGATAGACAACAAAATTATGACCAAATCTTGAAAAAAGTGAAGGGAAGTGGTTATATGAATAAAAAGAGAATATTAAATATAGTAGCAATATTGTTAGTTGTAATAATAGTAGCAGCTATGAGTCCAAGTATATACGCTCAAATAAAATGGAATATTGAATATAAGGAATATCAAAATAGAGAAATAAGCTATGGTTCAGGAGCAGTAGATGAAGCTATAAAAGAGTACGAAAAAAATGTTGCGATGGATTATGTTTATAAAGATAATATAGGGGTAAAAATAGATTCTATTATGATTACAGATGATTATTTTAAAATGAATGTCAATTTTAGAATACCAGAGGATATAGAAATTAATACAGATACATTTGTGTATGGCTTTGCAGTATATGATGAAAATGATAATATTTATGGAGTTTCAGGAGGAATGTTTTATGGAAGCAAAAATGATGAAGGATCAGACTATTGGAAAAAATTGTATAAAGAGCTAGATATAAAGTATGATAAGAAAGATGTATTTGCAGTACAATTAAATGATTCAACGAGTACAGGAGTTGTAACATCAACAAGAGGAAATATAATAACAAGTACAACGATGACATCAAATAAAGGATTTCCAAAAAGTAAAAAATTATATATAAGAATATTTAAAATAGGATATAATTTAATACAGTTCAACGAAGAAAAAACGCAAGTAGTAGCAACAGATAGTGTTATATTAACAAACCAAGAATGGAATTTTGATATAGAAATACCAGAAGAATTTTATAATAGAGAAACAATAAATCTAAAAATTAGTAATGAGATAGATGGATTTGAATTGACTAAAGCAGAAGTAACAGAAACGGGAATGGTGTTAAATGTTAAATTAAAAGGATTAGTAGAAACAATAATGGAAGGTAGAGAACAGACGGTACAAGAATTACAAAATGCAGTAAATGAAATTATACATGTAGAAGATAAAAATGGTGATAAATATAATAATATAAATATGGGAACAACAGAAAATAAGGATGAGGTAAAATTAAAATTTGATATTAGCAAAAATGATTTTAAAGAAAATGAATTTTATCTATGTATAAGATTAGAAAATAATAATTATAAATTGAAATTAGGTAAAGGGGACGTTCCTTAAATCCCTAAAATTAGGGATAGTGGGGACGGACCTTGAATAAAAATTCTATTTTGGGGACATATCCAAAATGGAATTTTTAATTTATAATACATCATAATTCTATTTTATAAGAAATTTTATCATTAAAAGTAAAGGTATTATACATAAATTTTATTAATTACTCGGCTAACATTACAGAATAAATAAATTCTAAAATTATCAAGTAGGTACCTATAAAAGCAAGTTTTAGATTCTCCTACTTGATAATTAAAGAATTTCTAATATTTTTTTATTCACATTCGTAATTAATAAAATTTATATATAATACCTTTGTTCAATTAATGCAAAAAATATTGAATCTATAACTTAAAAAATTTCCCATTTTGGACTTCTTCCCAAAATAGAATTTTTATTCAAGGTCCGTCCCCATTATCCCTAATTTTAGGGATTTAAGTAACGTCCCCTTTTTTTAAATTGCTACTTGAATTTTGCGAAAAATATGATAAACTATAGAAAATAAGTATTAATAAAAAATATTATAAAACAAACCAATTTCTACAAATTTAGCATAAAAAAAGAGTATAATAGAAATAAATATAAAATGAAAATAAATTTAAAAATTTGAACTAAATAAGTTTGAAGTAGAAAATAAATCTAAAACAAAAAAATTAAGTATATTAGCTTTAGAAAGGAACGATAATATAAAATGGAAGATAATTTTAAATCAGGATTTGTAACATTAATAGGAAGAACAAATGTAGGAAAATCAACACTATTAAATTTGCTAGTAGGAGAGAAGGTTGCTGCGATAGCAAATAAAGTACAAACAACAAGAACTGCAATAAAAGGGATAGTTAATAGAAAAAATTCACAGATTGTTTTCATAGATACACCAGGAATTCACAAGCCAAAGACAAAATTAAATGAAACAATGGTAGAAACATCATTTACAAGTATTGGAGATGCTGATGTTATATTATTTTTGATTGAGGCAACAAGCGAAGATATAGGTAAAGGTGATAGAATAATATTAGAAAAAATAAAAGAAGCTAATAAAAAAACAATACTAATAATTAATAAGATAGATTTAATAAAGAGAGAAAAATTGTTAAAATTAATTGATATATATAGCAAAGAATATAATTTTGAAGCTGTAATACCGATAGAAGCAACAAATTCAAAATATAAAGATATAGTATTAGATGAAATAGAGAAGAACTTAAACAAAGGACCTGCATATTATGATATAGATGAATACACAGATCAAACTTTAAGGCAGCTAGCAGAAGAAACGATAAGAGAAAAGGCATTGAGATTATTGCAAGATGAAGTGCCACATGGAATTTTTGTTGAAGTAGAAAAATTAAAAGAAAGAAAAAATAAACAAGGAGAGCCTATTTACGATATAGAAGCAACAATTTATTGTTTAAGAAATTCACATAAAGGGATAATTATTGGAAAAAATGGAGAAATGTTAAAAAGGATAGGAAGAGCTGCAAGAATTGATATGGAGCAAAATTTTGGAGTGAAAGTTAATTTGAAAACTTGGGTGAAAGTTAAGGAAGACTGGCAAGACAATGATTTATTTGTGAACAAATTCAAATTGAAATAGAATAAAATTAGAAAAAATGCAAAAGATAAATTAAAGTGGCAAACTTTAAAAATAAAAGGAAGTGGGATTATGATTAAGAAAATTGCATGGGATGCATTTAAAAATACAGGAGATATTAATACTTTTTTGGAGTATAAGCAAATTGAAAATATAGAAGAAAATATAAAAAAAATAAATCAATTATCATCTGAAGAAGAAAATATAAAGAAAATAAATGGAGTAACAAATGTAAAAGAAAATTCAAAAGAAATGAATGATTTATCAAATAAAGATTGAAATCCAGATAAAAGTTAAGAAAATACAAATACAATTTTATAATAAAGGATGGAGAAATAATGGCATCAACAAAAGTAAATGGGATAATTTTAGCAGAGAATAATTTAGGAGATTTTGATAAAATGCTTACTATGTTAACTCCAGGAATGGGAAAAATATCTTGTGTAGCTAAAGGAGCACGTAGACCTAAAAGTGCTCTCTTAGCAGGAACACAAATATTTTGTTTTGGAGAATATTTGATGTATAAAGGAACAAATACATATCATATAAATTCTGTAGAACCCATAGAAGTATTTTACAACTTAAGAACAGATTTAGACAAATTAAAATATGCTATGCATATAAATAAAATAGTTCAAGATGTAACACAAGAAAATCAAAATTGTTACCATATTTTGCAATTATTATTAAATACACTTTATACTATTTCTGAAACTGATAAAAATTTCGATTTAGTATTAAGTGTATTTAAATTACGTTTATTATGCATTTTAGGATTTACTCCTAATTTAACAGAATGTGTTAATTGTAAAGAAAAAGAAAATTTGAAATATTTTAGTTTAAGAGACAACGGGTTTAAATGTGAGGCATGTAGCAGACAAGATAAATCGACAATAACAATTAGTGAAAGCACATCTAATGCACTAAAATATACGGTTATGGCACCAGCTAAAAAAATATATTCTTTTAATATAAAAGATGAATCTTTAGAAGAATTTAAATTAGTTACAAAATTATATTTTAATGAAAAACTAGAAAAAGAATATAAATTGGAAGAATTGTTCTAAAAATAACAAAAGATAGAATTATTTGAAAAAAATGTTGAAAAAAAATAAAATTACATATATAATAAAAGTATATCATAAAATTTAACATGAAAGAGAAGGGAGCGATTTTTATGAAAATAAAAATAACAGGAAAGGAACTAAAGATAACAGAAGCAATAAACAATTATGTAGAAAAGAAATTAGACAGAATAGATAAATATTTTGAAGATGCAGAAGCAGAAGTTACTTTAAAAACTGAAAAAAATGAACAAATAGCTGAAATTTGTGTAACAGCAAAAGGTGAAAAATACAGAGCAGTAACAGAGGATAAAGATATGTATGCTTCTATAGATAAAGATATAGATATATTAGAAGGACAGATCAGAAAAGTAAAAACAAGAAAAGAAAAAATGATGAAAGATGCGTCTTTAAAATCAATGGATATAGTAGAAGAAAAAATATCAGAAATAAAAGATGAAATAATAAAAACATCATATTATGAAATAAAACCAATGACACCAGAAGATGCAGTTTTAAAATTAAAGGAAAAACCATCACATAACTTTTTAGTATTTATAAATGTTGAAACAGGAAAAGTAAATGCTGTACATAAATTAAAAGATGGAAAAAATTATGGTTTAGTAGAACCAGAAGCATAGATAGAAGGGGACGTTCCTTTAATCCCTAATTTTCGGGACAATGGGGACGGACCTCTAAGGAATTTGGGGACGGGGCTTTTTGT
>CALXXK010000094.1 GCA_944392675.1 uncultured Clostridia bacterium | reverse complement strand
CTTACTCCTGCATTTCTTTCTACTTTTCCTGAAATAACAAATGCTCCTGCTATTGTTCCTACATTTGATATTCTAAATGTTTGTCTTACTTCTACATTTCCTATTACTTTTTCTTCAAATTTAGGGTCTAACATTCCTTTCATTGCTGCTTCGACATCTTCTATTGCTTGATATATTACTGAATATTGCTTAATTTCAACTTCTTCTCTTTCTGCTATTTCTTTTGCTGTATGGTCTGGTCTAACATTAAATGCTATTATTATTGCATTTGAAACCTTTGCAAGTGTTACATCTGATTGATTTACTCCTCCTACTGCACTATGAATTACCTTTACTTTTACTTCTTCATTAGATAATTTTTCTAACGATTGTTTTACAGCTTCTACAGAACCTTGTACATCTGCTTTTACTATTAGATTTAATACTTTTAGTTCTCCTTCTTCCATTTTGCTGAATAGATTATCTAAAGTTACTTTTGTTGTTGCATTTATTGATTTTTCCCTAGCTTGACGTTTTCTTCTTTCTATTAAGTGTTTTGCAGTTTTTTCATCTTTTACTTCATAGAAAGTATCTCCTGCTTCTGGTACATCTGTTAATCCCATTATTTCTACTGGTGTTGATGGCCCTGCTGATTTTACTTTTTTACCTCTATCATTTACCATAGCTCTTATTCTACCAATTGAAGATCCTACTACTATTGTATCTCCAACATCTAAAGTTCCTCTTTGTACTAACATTGTTGCTATAGCACCTTTTGATTTATCTAATCTTGCTTCTATTACTGTTCCTTTTGCTTGTTTTTTAGGGTTTGCTTTTAACTCTAATACATCTGCTTCTAATAATACCATTTCTAGTAATTGATCTATATTTTGATGATTTCTAGCAGATATTGGAACAAATATTGTATCTCCTCCCCATTCTTCTGGTACTAAATCATATGCCATTAATTCTTGTTTTACTTTTTCTACATTTGCATCTGGTAAATCTATTTTATTTATTGCTACTATTATTGGTATTCCAGCTGATTTTGCATGATTTATAGCTTCTACTGTTTGTGGTTTTACTCCATCATTTGCTGCTACAACTAATATTGCAATATCAGTTATTTGTGCTCCTCTTGCTCTCATTGCTGTAAATGCTTCATGTCCAGGAGTATCTAAAAATGTTATCACTCTATCATTTACCTTTACTTGATATGCACCTATTGCTTGTGTTATTCCACCAGCTTCTCCTTCTATTACATTTGTTTTTCTAACAGCATCTAGTAAAGATGTTTTTCCATGGTCTACATGCCCCATAACCACTATAACTGGAGGTCTTGTTTGTAATTCTTCTTCTTTATCTTCTGATTCATCGAATAAAATATCTTCTTCTGTTACTATCTCTTTCTTTTTAGCTGTTATTCCAAATTCACCAGCTATTAAAAATGCTGTATCAAAATCAATTTCTTGATTTATTGTAGCCATTATTCCATATGCCAACAATTTTTTAATAACTTCAGCTGTAGTCTTTTTCATCTCTGCCGCAAAATCTTTAACAGTTATAGTTTCTGGTATTTCTATTTCTGTTAATTGAAATATTTTTTGCTTTGTTCTCTTTTCATCATTTTTGTTTGCTTTTTTCTTTCCTCTTCTTCCACGTTCTGTTGTTAAATCATAATAATCTAACATTCCTCCATCTTGTTCTTCAAACATATTTGATAATCTACTAGCTTGTTTTAATGATTTCAATTTTCCTTGGTCAAATGATTGATTATTTTCTCTTCTATTTCTAGATTTTTTATTTGTTCTATTTTCATCAAATTTATTATTATTTTTTTGCTTATCTATTGATTTACTATATTCCCTAATTGTTTCTTTTTCTACTTCTGTTGACATGATATTTTTTATATTTTTCTCAATTCCCTTCTCATCAAGAGGCCTTTTTGAAAATCTATCATTATTATTTCTGTTATTATTAAATCTACTATTATTTCTGTTTTGATTATTATATCCTTGGTTGTTTCTGTTTTGATTTGTGTTTCTAAATCCTTGATTATTTCTATTTTGATTATAGTTATTTTTGTTATTATTCATTTCTTTGTGATTTTTATTATAATTTTTATTTTGATTATTATTTTGAACATTTTTATTATTATTATTCAATTCACTTTTTTCTATATCTTTATTTACTGCTTCTTCTTTCTTCTCTTCTACTTTTTCTACTTTATCTATTTTAACTTCTTCCTTCATTTCTTCTTTATTAATTTCTTGTTGTTCTTTTTGATCTTCTTTTTGTTTTTCATCTTTATTAAGACCAAACAATTCACTAACAGTCATTGGCTTATTTTTCTTATTTCTATAAACTATATTAAAATCCTTGTTTTGTTTTCTTTCAACAAAACCTATATTACTATCTCTTTTTGTTTTTTCCTTTTCTTCTTCTCTTTTTACTTCTTCCTCTTCTTTAGCAATTATAACTTCTCTTCTTATAATAACAGGCGCTTTTTCCTCTTTTTTACTTTCTTGGTTTTTATTTTCTTTCTTTTCGACTTTTGTTCCTTTTTTTACCTTCATTGCCTCTTCTTCCATTTTTTTAGCTTCATCATCTTCTACTCCACTCAAATGACTTTTTGCTTCAATATTTAATTTTTTTGCTATTTCTAATATTTCTTTACTGGTTAAGTTTAGCTTTTTAGCTATTTCATGTATTTTTATCTTACCCAATAATTTCACCCCCATTACTTATTTTTTGAATTTCTTTTGATAAATTTAAATCTTTTATTCCAATAATAGCCTTATTTGATTTTCCTATTGCTTTACTTAATTCTTCCATTTTTCCAACTATTATATATGATACATCATTATCTTCACTTAATTTTTTAAATTTATCTTTTGTTCTTTCTGAAGAGTCTTCAGCTATAATCACTAATTTTATTTTTTTCTTTTTTATTTGTTCTTCTACACTATCTGAACCAAAACTAATTTTACCTGCTTTTGCTGATAATCCAATTAAACCTAATATTTTTTTATTTATCAAGAATTACACCTCTTAAATTTTCATATATTTCTTCTGATATTTTCATATCAAACACTTTTTCTAATCTTTTTGATTTTATAAGTTTTTCCAGGCAATTTATATCATCACATATGTATGCTCCTCTACCATCCTTTTTTCCTGTTCTGTCTATGCTAATTTCATTATCTTTATTTTTTACTATTCTTATAAAATCTTTTTTATCTTTTTTTACATTACATCCCATACATGTTCTTTGTGGTTGTCTCTTCATCTTGTCTTCCTCCTTTTTATTGTATGTTCTTTACTATATTTTATTCTGTTTCATCCTCGTCTTTTTCCTCTTTTTGCTCAGCATTTTGCATATCACTTAACATTTGTCTAAATTGTGTTTCTGATTTTATATCAACTTTCCAATTTGCTAGATTTGTAAGTTTAGCAGCTAGTCTAGCATTTTGTCCTGCTTTACCTATAGCTAATGATAATTGATCATCTGGAACTACGACTTGCACAAATTTTTCTTCTTCTTTTATATCTACTGCTAAAACTTGTGCTGGTAATAAAGCTGCTGAAATATATATTGATAAATCTTCATTCCATTCTATAACATCTATTTTTTCTCCATTTAATTCATTTATTACATTTTGGATTCTTACACCTTTTTGTCCTACACATGAACCTACTGGATCTATATTAGGATCTGGAGAATATACAGCTACCTTACTTCTGTATCCTGGATCTCTTGCAACACTTTTTATTTCTATAACACCTTCATATATTTCTGGAATTTCTAATTCTAATAATTTTCTTACAAAATCTGGATTACTTCTTGATACTATAACATGTGGTGCTCCTTTTTCTCCTTTTTCTACTCTTAAAACATATCCCTTTATTTTATCATTCACTCTATATTTTTCTGTTGGTATTTGCTCTTTTGTTGGCATAACACCTTCTAATCTACCTAAATCCATTACCACTATATTTTTATCTACCTTTTGTATAATTCCAGAAACTATTTCTCCCTGTCTATCATTAAATTCTGAAAATATTATTTCTCTTTCAGCTTCTCTTAATTTTTGAATTATAACTTGTTTTGCTGTTTGTGCTGCTATTCTACCAAAATCTCTTGGTACTATTTCTGTTTCTACTGTATCTCCTTCTTTAAAATCTTTACTTATTTTTTGTGCATCCTTTATACTAATTTGTGTATTTTCATTTTCTGGTTTTTCTACAACTTCTCTTACTGAATATACATGTGTTGCTCCTGTTTTTGGATCCATAACTATCTTTACATTATCTAATGAATCAAAATTTCTTTTATATGCTGTAAGTAATGCCGTTTCTATTGATTCTAACAAATATTCTTTTTTTATTCCTTTCTCCTTTTCTAAATCTTCTAAAGCTAATATTAATTCTTTATTATCTATAGCTTCTTTTTTCATTTTTTAATTCCTCCTTTTACCAATTATATATTGTTTTTATTTGTGCTATATTTTTTCTTGGGATTTTTACATTGCCCTCTAAAATTATATTTTCATTATCAAAATTTTCTAGTATTGCTTGATATTCCTTATTTCCATTTTCATCTTTGCTAAATAGTTTAACATTTATTAAATTTCCAATATTTCTTTCTAAATGTTTATCTTTTCTTAATACTCTTTCAATTCCTGGTGATGAAACTTCTAGAAAATATTGTTCTTTTATATAATCTTTTTCATCTAATAAATCTGTAATTTCATTGTTTACCTTTTCACAGTCGTTCAAGTCTATTCCTTTTGGGCTATCTATAAATATTCTTAAAAAAAAGTTTTTTCCTTCTTTAACATATTCCACATCATATAATTCATATCCTATGTTTTCAATTTTTGGCTTCAGTAAATTTTCAATTTTTTCTTCTATATTAGCCAAATTTTTACCCCCTTTTCCAAAAGTTAAGAGTGGGATTTGTTCCCACTCTTGCTGTCTCTTTTTGTGTTTACATTTATATTATACCCAAGTTTTACTAAAAAATCAAGTGTTTTCCAATTTTTTTTGAATATTTAAGCAGAAGTAAATAACTTACTTCTGCTTTAATCGCTATTTTTTGTATGCCCATTTTCTAACTGTTTGTACTAATTTTATTAGTACAAATACTGCTACTACAAAAAATCCAATTCCTAATAGTGCATGTATCCGGTGCCAAATAATTATCATACCATAAAAAATATTTGGTATGGCATAAACAATAACAATTAACAGAAAAATGTAAAAAAGTGCTTTTTTCATTTTTTTCTCCTTTCATTAATACACAAATGGTTTTCCAGTTACTTTCATTTTACTATTGATTAACATAAAAGTCAGATTTATAACAGTATTTTACTATTATTTTACTATAATTCATTCAAATTGCTGATTACCTAACATTCTTAATACTATGTAGCAACACTTGATAACAATCAAATTTATTATATTTTAATTATAATTTACACTAAAAAAATAAAAAAATTGTTTTTTTATTTAATTATTGGTATACTAATAGCATAATTAAATAAAGGAGGAATTTTTATGCCAACACCACATAATGAAGCTAAATTAGGTGAAATAGCCAAAACAGTTATTATGC
>CALXXK010000093.1 GCA_944392675.1 uncultured Clostridia bacterium | reverse complement strand
TTAAAATGCTTGTCCTTTATTTTATTAAAATTAGATTTTTCTTATATACTATTACTAGTATAGCATAATTTGTTTAACTTTACTATATTTTTGGATAACTTTAGAATTTTTTTATTGAAATTTTAAAGTATCATTTAATGTATCATTTATAGTATCTTAAAGTATCATTGTAAATGATTGCTCTAAATAGGCTATTATACCCTCATTTATTTATTTTTATTACATTATTAGTTTGAAAAAGAATTATTATTTGGCTAGGCAAACGAATTTGAAATCTATGAGGCGTACTTTTGTACGTTGATTAGATTTCAAATGAAGTTTAAGAACGCCAAATGATGATTATCTTTCAAACTATACCTCCGGACATTAAGTAATTAGGTGTATGATTTCCTACTATATGTCCTTCGTCTATCATTTGTTTAACTAATTCCTCTTGTGTATTTACATAGTGAGCCGTTATAAAAAATGCAGCCTTTACATCATTTGCTTTCAATACTTCTAAAATCTTTTGTGTATAGCCTGCTTCATATCCTTCATCAAAAGTTAAATAAATTATTTTATCATTATTATTCCCTAGACATATCCCTTTACTTTCTTCTAGTAGCTTCCTATTTTGCGTTCCTACGTCTGGTTGTTCGTGATTGTCATTCCTTTTTATTCCCCATCCTATTTTTTTGTTACTACTTACTTCTGAACTTGTTTCTTGTAAGTTTTCTTCTCTATTTATTGAAATTATGCTAAGAAATATTACACTTAATATTAATATAAATATGGCTAATAATTTAATGTTTATTTTTTGTTTTTTCATGGTCTACACCTCTCTATTTTATTCTTCTTTTAATTTTATGAGTATTTTTTTAGATTATTACAAGAATATAGAGAAGCTTTTCATTTTATATGCTCACATACATTTTTTATAATATCATATCTTTGCTCTATAATTTTTTTATAAAACTCTTTTCTTACATTAGACATACATTCTATATTATCAATAAATTTATTTATTTCAATAATATTAATATTTGCAAATAATCTTTTTATAGCATTATTGCATTCTTTATTTTTCATTTGTTTTATATATGTCATATAATTAATTTTTTTGCCATTTTCTTTTAAGCATGAATAACAATTTATTGCTAAATTTTTTAATTCTGTTTCATTGATTTTTTCCATTTCTTCATCTTCAAGCATCGGATTCAAACAAGAACCACAATCATAGATTGGAGAAAATTCTACCTTTCCTGTATTTTTATTTAATAAAAATCCCCAATTTCCATTATGTCTATCAGTATTTCCGATTAAACTATCTATAACAAACATGTCCCAAAATTTCAATTTTGTTTCTTCTGCATCAATCATCTTACATTCTTCTATAACTTCAATAATGTCATTTAATTCTGTTTCTATTTTTTTATCAGGGTTTGTACTTAAAGCTAAGTTTTCAAATTCATATAACACATTTTCATCATCTGTAAAATCTTCACAAGCACAAACTATCTTTTCTTTTCCTTTATATTCATATCTTCCTAAAATTGTATTTTGTGTTTTAAATCCTACAATTTTAAACACATTGCTACCAATATATTCAGAAAAAGCATTATTTATATATGATATATTTTTGTTTTTTTCTCTAATCGGATCTGGAAATTTAACTAAATATTTCTTATTGTTATATATCAAAGTTTTCTTTTTCTCTGAACCTTTATAATTATTAAATTCTTCTATTGCATTTGTAAAATCAATCATTGTTTTTCCTCCACTTTTTTACTAACTAATTAAATAGTATATCATAAATTATTCAAATTTACATTAAATTCTCCGGATTTAAACATTCTAATTCTGGTAATACAAATCTTCCATCTTTCCTAATAAGAACATCATCAAAATATATTTCTCCTCCACCATATTCTGGAGTTTGAATATTTACTATATCCCAATGAATACTTGAGCGGTTTCCATTATCACTTTCTTCCAAACTATCTCCAGGAGTAAAATGAAAACTCCCTTTTATTTTCTCGTCAAATAAAGTATCTCCTATTGGTTTTTCTATATATGGATTTAGTCCAAAAGCAAATTCTCCTATATATCTTGCTCCTTCGTCTGTGTCTAATATTTCATTTAATTCTTTTGTTTTATTTGATGTTGCCTTTACTATTTTTCCATCTTTAAATTCAAATCTTACATTATTAAATAAAATGCCATTATAACTAGTTTCAGTATTATATGTTATATATCCATTAACACTTGTTCTTACAGGTGCTGAAGCAACTTCTCCATCTGGAATGTTGAATGTTCCTGTATATTTTTCTGCTGGGATTCCCTTTACACTAAATGTTAAATCTGTTCCTTCTCCTAATATATGAACTTTATCTGTTTTATTTAATAATTCTTTTAGTGAGTCCATTGCTTTTGACATTTTTGAATAATCTAAATTGCATACATTAAAGAAAAATTCTTCAAATTCATCTTTATTCATTTTACTCATCTGTGCCATAGAATTATTCGGATATCTTAAAATACACCATTTCGTATGTTTTACTCTTTCTTCAAAATGAACTGGCACAGTATAATATTTATTGTATAATTCCATTATTTCTTTTGAAACCCCATTTAATTCACTAGTATTTGGAGTTGCCCTAATTCCAATATATGCTTGCATGTCTTTCATTCTTGCTTCGTCATGTTTTCCATATATTTTTATTTGTTCTTCTGTTGCATTTTCTAGCATAACTCTTAAAATTTCATAATTTATAATATTAAAATATGGTTTTGCTCCTAACGCCTCTGCTCTTTTTATTAATTCTTTTGCAAGAGTTATTCCATCTTCTCCTAATATTTCTATTAATATGTTATCTCCTTTTTGAATATCAACTGAATATGTTAATAAATTATTTGCTAATTTTTCTATTCTTAAATCTTTCATTCTTTCCTCCTAAATTTTACTATTTTGGTGACATTATTAAAAATGGTAATTTTAAAATATCACATTTTCTTTTAAATTACAATATTAAAATTTATACTTCCACATTAAATTAAGATTGCATATGCACTGTGCAAATGTATTTTTGTATTTTGATATTATTTTTTTTAGTATGGAACTCCAGTCATACTAATTGTTCTATCAATTTGGATAAATTTGTAAATTTCTCTTGACAATCACTCTTTTTTAGATTATAGTGTTGTTTGTACTGGAAAATTAAGGTAATTTATTTTTTTATGTCGAACTTAAGTTTATTTTATATATTGGGGGGGTTATAATGTTAAATTTCGTTATTTGTGATGATAATGTGCACATCTTAGATAAGCTTGAAAAAATGTTAAATGCTATTCTTGTTAAATATAGTGATGAAGCAAAAGTAGTTTTTACTTCTGATAATATTGACGATCTTCTTAAATATTCTGATGAAAATAAAGTTGATGTCTTTCTATTAGATATTAATTTTAAAACTAATAGAAATGGTTTAAATGTTGCTGAAACTATTAGAAAAAGGAATAAAAACGCATATATAATTTTTACAACTGGACATATGGAATATGTTTTAATGGCTTACAAATATAAAACTTTTGATTATCTTACAAAACCAATTACTCCTGATAGATTAGAAGAAACTATAAAACGTCTTTTTGAAGATATTAATGGCATGCCGAAAAAGTATTTAAGAATTGATAATAAAAATACTTTGATTGATGAATCGGAAATAGAATATATCAAAAGAGATGGTATGAAATTGGTTTTTCATACCGCTTCTCGTGATTATGACATCTACAGTTCTTTTAATAAGTTTCAAGATAAATTACCAAAAAACTTTATTAGATGTCATAAGTCTTTTGTTGTTAATATTAATCAAATTAATGATGTTGATCCTGTAACTGGAATTATTACTTTGAAGGATAATAATTCTTGCTATATTGGTCCTAAATATAAATCTGAATTTATGGAGGTATTAAATAATTATGGAATTTTTTAATAATATATGGGTGGCTTTGAGTACACCAAATCAAATGTTGGTAAATATACTTCTAATACCAGCTGGTATTATAGAAAATATATTGACACTTTATATTTTTATAAGTATACTAAATATAAATACAACAAAATCAAAAAAAGTATTATATGTGTCAATTATGACTATCATAAGTTTATTAAACATTTATATTATTCCCAATCCTTTTAACCTATTTATTAACTATTTTTTTATGATTATATTAGCAATATCTATATTCAAAGTTTCTATAGTAAAAGGGTTATTATGTATGTTACTATCTTCAATAGTCATAGCTCTAATAGGAATGCTAATTGCAAATCCTTATATGACAATTATGAATATTAACTCACAACAACTAAATTCTGTTCCTATATATAGATTAACATATTTATTCATTATATACTTTTTAGCATTAATTATCATATTAATTATTAGAAAAAAGAACATTATATTATCTATATTAGATGATCTAAATAAGAAAAACAAGTTTATCATAATAATAAATTTAATTTTTGCTACAATAACACTGATATTCCAAGCAATATTAACTTTTTATTATACAGATGTATTGCCTGTAATAATTACATTTATAAGCTTTATCGTTTTTCTTGCATATTTCTCAATTAGTATATTTAGCCTTACTCGTGTTATGAAATTAAACTTAGCAACTAAAAAACTTGAAAGTGCTGAAGAATATAATAATACTTTAAGAATTTTACATGATAATGTTAGAGGCTTTAAACATGATTTTGATAATATAGTTACAACTATTGGTGGATATATAAGAACAAATGATATGGAAGGCTTAAAACAATATTATTTGCAACTTGAAGATGATTGCCAAAGAGTCAATAATTTATACATTCTAAATCCTTCAGTTGTTAATAATGATGGTATATATAATTTAATAATGAAAAAATATCATGAAGCCGATGAAAAAAATATTAAAGTTAATATTACATTTTTACTAGATTTAAGTACATTAAATATGAAAATATATGAATTTGCAAGAATCTTAGGTATATTACTAGATAATGCAATAGAAGCAAGTTCAGAATGTGAAGAAAAAATTATTAATTTAACATTTAGAAATGATTCAAAAAATTCTAGACAATTAATTATTGTTGAAAATACATATAAAAATAAAGATGTTGATACTCATAAAATATTTGAAAAAGGTGTTTCTGGTAAAGAAAATCATACTGGATTAGGCTTATGGGAAGTTAACAAAATATTAAGTAAAAACAAGAACATTACTTTATTCACAACTAAAAATGACAAGTATTTTTCTCAACAATTAGAAATATATTATAATAATTAAATTTATTTATAATGAAAAGCTTTTTAAAATACAAATTTAGAAAGCTTTTTATTTTGTATTTCTATACATGATAAAAACAGCTTTATAAGCTGTTTTCAATAGGATTATCTATAACTTTTTAAAAGTTACTTGGTGTTTTTACCAAGGTTAATAACAAATTTAATCTTTACTAATCATGCTTGTTGGCATTTTTGGCTGATGCCAAACCCAAACTACCACACAAGCTGTATTTGTTGCTTTTGCATATTTTTCTGCTACTTTTGCTAAGAATTTTAACATAGACCCTTCCCCCTTCT
>CALXXK010000092.1 GCA_944392675.1 uncultured Clostridia bacterium | reverse complement strand
GATGTAATAGTTCCAACATGGAGATCAACAGGAGATGTAACAATCAAAGATGATGTAATGGGAGATATTGCAAGAATCTTAAGTTTTGATAGTTTTGAAGCAAAACCAATAACTATTACTTTTGAACATGCTATAAAACAAAATGATATTTTACTTGAAAGAAGAATAAAAGAATATTTAGCATTAAGATGTGGTTTCTATGAAATTTACACATATCCTTGGGTAGACGAAAAATATATTAATGCAGCAAAATTAGAAAATGATAAAGCATTAAAACTAGCAACTCCACCAGCTCCAGAATTAGCATATTTAAGAACTTCTCTAATACCTGGAATGCTAGAAGCAATTGTTAAAAATTTAAGATATTATGATGAATTCAAATTATTTGATTATGAAGAAGTTTATGAAAAAGGTGACTATAGACCATCTTCAGAAGATGAAATATTACCAATTCAAAAGCATTATTTAACAGGAACAATTGTTGGAAAAAATGCTAAAGAAATTTTCTATGAGGCAAAAGGTGTAATTGAAAATTTGGCTAGATATTGTCATATGGAAGATATCAACCTAGAACATATAGAAAAACCAGCTTGGGCTGACATTAATGCATATTTAAATATAACAAAAAATGGAGAAATAATAGGAGCACTAGGATTAGTTTCTGTACAAGTAATGACTGATTCAAAAATTAAAAGAACTAATGTAGCAATGTTTGAAATTAATGCTGATAAATTTGTTCCTTATGCTTCTAGAACTAATGAATATGACAGATTACCAGACTTACCATTAGTAGAAAAGGATTTATCAATTATAGTAGATGAAGAAATTACTTGGAAAACAATTGAAGAAAGTATAAAAGAAAAAGTAAAAGAAATTGAATTCATTGACGAATACAGAGGTAACCAGATTCCAGAAGGTAAAAAATCAATTACATTAAAGGTAAAAATTCTTAATGAAGGTACTACTATGACATCAGAACAAATAAATGAAAAGATGAATGCTATATTAAAAGTTTTGGATAAAAAATGTGGTGCTAAACTTAGAGAAGAATAAATTTAGTGAAATAAAAAATAATTTATAATTAGTAAGTTAGATAAAAAATAGTAATTTGCACTAATCCACAATGTTTATGTATATATTATACAATGGATTTAAGAATAAAAAAATCTATGATAAAATTAATACAGACCAGTTCTATTAGAGCTGGTCTGTAACTTCATGAACGTCACTAACGCCTATTGAATTTAATAAATTACGATAATTATCCAGATTAAAATTATCTGGGTGTACAATAGACATCCATATACTTCCTGCAATATATGCAGATACTAGACTTTCTTTTGAAACTTTTCTAGTTGTTGTATTGGTAAGTTGGATTATGATACTTACTAAAATCATTAATGTTTTATACACAGTTTTGAATCTTAATTTGTAACATAATTTATAACATACAATATATTCTAATATGAAAACTAAAAGTATAAAACTAAAATGAGTAAAAGAATCTTTTAAAGATTCTATCAGAAATACTATGAAATTACCAATTATATAAAATACTAACATCGAACTTGAAAAGTTGATATAATCAGTAGTTATATATTTGTATGTTCCACAATAACGAGATACCCTACTTGAATATTCAAAATTCTTTAAAGAAGCGGGAAGTTTATGATGCTTTTTTATAAAATTTACTATTTTATGTTCTGCTGCGTGATTTGAAAGTGTTTTAGCATCGAGAGATATAAGAGAGTTTGTTACCAATATTTCTACAGAAAGAATTGCTATTATCGATATTAAGCAAGCTAACAATATACTTATTGATAATATATATTGCTTTACATGAAATATTTCAAATATTGTATAGAAGAACATGGTTGCAAAATAATATAAAGAGAATGAAAAAATAAGCATAGTACGTGAAAATCTTTTTATTTCTTCTTTGTCTTTCATATTTTTTTTCTTAATATCTTTCTCGTTATAATCTTCTGTTATATCTTCTAAAAATTCAAATTCATAACAAGTACCTGTAATGTGCCGAACAGTCACACACTGTGATTCATTAAAGAATACAGAAATAGAGTCCGAAGTACTTTCAGCATGAATAATTTCAAATGGATTTTTATCGTTAATAGTTACAGTTTTAATGTTCAAATCATGTATTTTTTTCTTTATGTTAATCTCCTTTCAATTGAAAGATGGTTTAAAAGTTACTAAAGTTTCAATTAAAACTATAATAATTTTAGCAGAAATTTGTAGAAAAATCAATATAATAAATAATAATAAAGAACACTTATGAACTATACCTCAAAAAGTAGAGTTCGAATAAAGTACTTCAAAAAAGTGACAAGTCTAATTTTGATTCATTTTTTTTTATCTGTTCAATATTTCCAAAGTTTTTTAGAATATCTCTTTTGCCTTAAATTATTTATACAACAAAATTATTCTATTACCAACCTTTTCAACAAAACCGTCTTCTTTCAAAAGTTTAAGTTCTCTCATCATAGCACTTCTATCAATACTTAAGTAATCAGCCAAATCTGTCAAAGAAAAAGGTAACGTAAAAGATTTACTCAAATTTCTAGTAGAAATCAAATTAAAAAATCCCAACAATTTATCACGAATAGATCTTTTAGTAAGCAATTCAATTCTCATATTTAAATCCATTACTTTTCCCAGAATAAGTTCTGGCAAGTTTTCAGAAAGTATTTGATGAAACTTACAATTACTTCTACATTTTTGTCTTATATCATCATATGAATAAAAAAGAACCTCAGATTTTTTTCTTGCTTCAACTAATAATTCATTATTTGTAGTTATATTATAAAACACTTCACCAAAAACATCATATTTAGAAAAATGTTCTACAATAGTTCTATTACCATTTAAATCATACCTTACTAAATCAGCATTACCAGACAATAAAATACAAAATTGATTTCTTTTTTCAATATATGTAGTTATTATTTCATTTTTTGAAAAAACCTTTTTTTGAACTTTTTTGCAACTATGTTCAAAACTACTAGCAAATTCAGCAACATCAAAGTTTATAGCCATTAAATCGCCTCCTTACAGCAAATATATTATACAAAAAGATAGTGACTTTTGCAACAAAAACTTTAAAAATAAACATAAAGTAGGGCAATAAAATTCATATCATTGTAATGTTTTTGTAACATAATTGTAATAAAACAGTAATCCTTAGAATAAAGCTAATCACAAAATCAAAATTCTTAAAATAAAATAATTTGTTGCTTTTGCAACAGAAAAAGAAAAATCTTAATATATAATTAACCCATACAAAATTTGAAGGAGGAAATGTAAAATGAAAATTATTAAAAGGGATGGAAGAGCTGTAGATTATAATAGAGAAAAAATCCAAATAGCTATTGAAAAAGCAAATAAGGAAGTAAGACCAAAAGAAAGAGCAAGCAAGGAAGATATAAAAAATATTATAAAATACATAGAAGAATTAGGTAAAAAAAGAATGTTAGTTGAAGACATTCAAGATATTATTGAAGAAAAATTGATGGAAATTCAAAAATATGAACTTGCTAAAAAATATATTGTATACAGATATACAAGAGCTTTAGTAAGAAAACAAAATACTACAGATGAATCTATATTAGGATTAATAAAAACAACAAATAAAGAACTAATGGAAGAAAATTCAAATAAAAATGCAATAATAGCATCAACACAAAGAGATTTGATTGCAGGAGAAGTATCAAAAGATTTAACAAAAAGAATGTTACTTCCTGAAAAAATATCAAAAGCTCATGATGAAGGTATTTTACATTTCCATGATGCAGATTATTTCTTACAACCAATTTTTAACTGTTGTTTAATAGATATAGGAGATATGCTAGACAATGGAACAGTAATGAATGGAAAAATGATAGAAACACCAAAAAGTTTCCAAGTAGCATGCACAGTAATGACACAAATAATTGCAGCAGTAGCAAGTAGTCAATATGGAGGACAATCTGTAGATGTAAAACATTTAGGAAAATATTTAAGAAAAAGTAAAGTAAAATTTCAAAAAGAAATAGAAAGTAAATATAAAGGAAAATTACCACAAGAAGTTATCGATGATTTAGTTAATACAAGATTAAAATCAGAACTTTCAGCAGGAGTACAAACAATACAATATCAAATAAATACATTAATGACAACAAATGGACAATCACCATTTGTAACACTTTTCTTAAATCTAGAAAAAGATGACCCATATATTGAAGAAAATGCAATGATAATAGAAGAAATAATCAGACAAAGATATCAAGGAATAAAAAATGAAGTAGGAGTATATGTAACACCAGCATTTCCAAAATTAATATATGTTTTAGATGAGCACAACTGTCTAAAAGGTGGAAAATATGACTACTTAACAAAATTAGCTGTAAAATGTTCTTCAAAAAGATTATATCCAGACTACATATCAGCAAAGAAAATGAGAGAAAACTACGAAGGAAATGTATTTAGTCCAATGGGATGTAGAAGTTTCTTAGCACCATGGAAAGATGAAAACGGAAACTATAAATTTGAAGGAAGATTTAATCAAGGTGTTGTTAGTATAAATTTACCACAAATAGGAATTATAGCAGATGGAGATGAAGATAAATTCTGGAAATTACTAGATGAAAGACTAGAACTATGTTTTGAAGCAATTATGTGCAGACACTATGCACTACTTGGAACAACATCAGACATAAGCCCAGTTCATTGGCAATATGGAGCAATAGCAAGATTAAAACCAGGAGAAAAAATAGACAAACTATTATATGGCGGATATTCATCAATATCACTTGGATATATAGGATTATACGAAGTAACAAAAGCAATGAAAGGTGTATCACATACAACTCCAGAAGGCCATGACTTTGCTATAAGAGTAATGAAAAAGCTAAGAGAAAAAGTAGATGAGTGGAAAAAGAAAACAAATATAGGATTTGCATTATATGGAACACCAGCAGAAAGCTTATGTTATAGATTTGCAAGAATAGACAAAGAAAAATTTGGAGAAATAAAAGACATAACAGACAAAGGATTCTATACAAATTCATATCATGTAGATGTAAGAGAAAAAATAGATGCATTTTCAAAACTATCATTTGAAAGTGAATTCCAAAAAATATCATCAGGAGGAGCAATATCATATATAGAAATACCAAATATGCAACACAACTTAGAAGCTATGGAATCAGTTGTAAAATTCATATATGATAATATCCAATATGCAGAATTTAACACAAAATCAGACTACTGCCATGTATGTGGATTTGATGGAGAAATAATAATAAATGACAACTTAGAATGGGAATGTCCACAATGCGGAAATAAAGACAAAAACAAAATGAATGTAACAAGAAGAACATGTGGATATTTAGGAGAAAACTTCTGGAATGTAGGAAAAACAAAAGAAATAAAAGAAAGAGTACTACATTTATAAAGGGGACGTTCCTCCAATCCCTAAAATTAGGGACAATGGGGACGGACCTCTTGAAATTTACCATTTTGGGACGAGGCACCATTGAAATTACCACTTTGGGGACGCGTCCAAAAAAAGAAAATTCTTGAAAATATTTTAAATTAAATAAAGGTATAATATATAAAATTCATTAATTA
>CALXXK010000091.1 GCA_944392675.1 uncultured Clostridia bacterium | reverse complement strand
AAAAAACAAAGAAAAGATATGAAAACAAAGCTAGATATGTGGATGGAATTCATAAGTCAAATAGATAAAGAAGGGGTGGAAAATGCTATGAGTAAAAATAAGGAAATAAAGAAGGCACAGGAAGAATATGAATACTTAACAGGAGAAGAAAATGAAAGAAGAATAGCATTTTTAATGGACAAAGCAATAAGGGATGAAAAATCAGCATATGTAGATGGAAAACAAGACGGAGAACGAAAAAAGCAAAGAGAAATAGCAAAAAAGATGAAAGAAAGAGGAATTGAAATTAAAGAAATAGAAGAAATAACAGGATTAAACCAAAAGCAAATAGAAGATTTATAAAAATTTAAAATAGCATAAAAAACAATTAAAATGTTTAAACCTCTAATTTTGGTAAATAATAAATTAGAGGTGTTTTATTTGAAAAAGAAAAAAAGAAAAAACTATAAAAAAAGAATAATTATCACAGCTATAATTACAATGTTTTTGTGGGTAGCAGGATTTTATATATACATAACATACAAAAATATAGAAATAGATACAACAGATTATGAAGCAACTAGATTGCAATCCACAGTAAATGAACAAACTGTGGAAAGCGAAGAAGAGAATAGCGAAAAAGTAGCAGATATAATTGAAGAAACCACAAGAAAAGTTGTAGGTATATCAAAATTAAAGAATGCAGGAAGTAGCATATTTTCAAAAAGTACAGAAACAGAATTAGGACTAGGAACAGGATTTATAGTTACTCAAGATGGCTATATTTTAAGTAATGAACACGTAACAGGAAGTAAATATAGTAAATGTTATATAACATTAGAAAATGGAAATAATTATGAAGGGACAGTTGTATGGAGTGACTCAGATTTAGACTTATCTCTAACAAAAATCAATGCACAAAATTTGGAATATGTCAATTTAGGAGACTCAGATAATATACGAGTAGGAGAAACAGTATATGCTATAGGAAATCCAATCGGATACGAATTCAGAAGAACTGTAACATCAGGAATTATTAGTGCAAAAAATAGGACTATAAAATTAGAAGAAGATAAAGTATCATATATGTCAGATTTAATACAAACAGATGCAACTATAAATCCGCGGAAATAGTGGAGGAACTTTAATATATCCAGATGGAGATGTTATAGGAATAAATACAGTAAAAATAAGCTCAGCAGAAGGAATAGGATTTGCAATACCAATAAATATAGTAAAACCAATTATAGAAAGCTTTAAAACCACAGGAAGTTTCCAAGAAGCAACAATTGGAATATATGCATATGACAAAGAAGTAATCCCATATCTAAACTCTACAACAAATTGGAATTCAAAAGTGAATTTTGATAAAGGAATATATGTAGCACAAATAACAAAAAATGGGCCAGCAAGCAATACAGAATTAAAAGAAGGAGACATCATAACAAGTATAGATAATGTTGAATTAAATACTATGAATGATTTGAGAAAATATATTTATACAAAAAAACCAAATGATACTGTAGTGTTACAAGTAAAAAGAGGAAAGATAGAAAAACAGATAAATATTGTTTTAGGAAAAAAATAGAAAAATTGGGAGACTGGGTTTTTGTCATTTTGGGGACGCGTCCAAAAATTACAATTTTGAGGTTTATTACAAAAATTTAATTAATATATTTAAATTATAAAATTGTAATTTTTGGACGCGTCCCCAAAATGACAAAAAACCAGTCCCCAATTTCACTATTCATTTTCCATCATGTCAAATTTTCTAGAATAATCCTTAGTTTCTTCATTAGATACATAAACTTCTGAACGATTCTGCTTCAAAAATTCAATAATTTGATAAACATCAATCCAAATTTCGTTTGGGCTATCTACCTGAGATTCATCAAATATTAATTGCATACCAAAATGTAAATGCGGAACATTTATATTATTCACATTTTCCTTAACACTATAACCAGTCATACCAAGATAACCAATTACATCACCAGCTTTTACAATCATACCTTCTTCTAGACCCTCTGCATAAGGATGATTTTTCCTAAGATGAGCATAATAATAATATCTTTTACTATCAAAACTTCTAATACCAATCCTCCAACCACCGTATTGGTTCCAACCCAAATGTTCAATTACGCCTGATTCTACAGCAATTATTGGAGTTCCTATGCTTCCCATTAAATCATTACCTAAATGAACTCTTTTAAATCCATAAGACCTAGAATTTCCAAAATCATCATAATGACTAAAATTATAATTTTTAGCAATAGGTAAAAAAGCCTTTATGCCATATCTATCCTCAAAAACTTTTTCCCCGTTTTCATTACAGGTTTCAATTGAATAATTTCCAATAAAACCAGACAAAACAGCAGAATAAGCCTCATAATAATAATCATAAAATTTCATATTGCTTGTTAAATCTGAAATGGTTTCACGATTATTCAATTTTTTTATTAAATCATCCAAGTGAGATTGTTTAAAATTTTTAAAATTACCACCGTTTTGAGAAGCTAAATATGCAAGTAATTCAATCCAATTATATTGTATTTCAGAATTATTATTATGAGACTCAATATCTAATTTAGATGTTAATTTTAAAGCTTCTGATGTAACATTAAAATCAACCCATTTTATATAATCATTTTTATCTGAAGAAGTTTCTTCGTTACCAGCATCCTCAGCAAAGGAATAAAATATTACAATTGATAATATCATGACTAATAAAATAGAAATAATAAAACTTATAAATTTTATATTCATCTTAAAGGATTTTATAAACAAAATTAACACCTCATTAAAATATATGGAAAATGAAAAAATAATATGATAAGATAATATTGTATTTTGAAAAATAAAAGTGATTTATTAGAAAAAACTCACCGTTTTTAACTAATAAAAACACATAATAGATAAAAAGATTAGTCAACAAATATATACAAATTTTACTAAATTAAAGATAATTTTATGAATTTCTTATTGATAATAAATGTGCACAGATTTATTTAATAAATTAAAATGCAAACAAAATTAAATCAGATAAATAAAAAGAAAGAAGGAAAAGATAAAATGAATAAATTTATGAAAATAGCAAAGCAAAATGCAGAAAAAGGAATTACAAACAATGAAGGAGGACCATTTGGAGCTATAATTATAGATAAATTAGGAAATATAATATCAAATGGTAATAATAAAGTATTTAAAGAAAAAGATCCAACAGCACATGCAGAAATAGTTGCAATAAGAGAAGCATGTAAAAAACTAAACTCTTATGACTTATCAGAATATATTTTGTATACATCTTGTGAGCCATGTCCAATGTGCTTATCAGCAATAATTTGGTCTAACATTAAAACGGTTTATTATGGATGTACTAAAAAAGATGCTGACAAAATAGGTTTTAGAGATGATATGATTTATGAGTATTTAAAAGGTAATAATAAGGAACTAATTACTTTGAAAGAAATGGATAGAGAAGAATGTCTAAAAACATTTAAAAAATATCAAAATGAAAATGGAATAATATATTAATTTTATTGTTATTACCAAGAGCTAGTAGTATGTGATAATTTTTTTAGTTTATCTGTCAATATAATTATCAAAGAAACTCTGAATAAATTTTATGGCACCCTTCCATCAAAGATGAACTCTTTCCATAAAATTTATTAATAGTTTCTAATTCAATTAATTTCCATCAAAACTTAAAAAATTATCATATACTACTAGCTCTTGGTAATAATAGTAAAATCTATTTACATAAAGTGTTGATTTTTTTTCTTTTTTATGGTAAAATAATGATTAACTATTTTTTGGAGGTAAAATGTAATGGAAAATAAAGTTTTATTCAATAAATTTTATCTAGATAAAGAAAAAGACATAATAGTAGAATTATATAAATCAAAAAAAGATGAAATAACATATATATTAAGAACTCCAAATCACAACACAGGAAATTTAATCACAAATTTAGCAAAAATATGTAAAGTAGAAACAATAAAAGATGAAAATGACATGAAAATAATTAAAGGGACAATTCCAGCTAGTATAAATGGAGACAATGAAGAAGTCTATATATTTAGATTAGGTGGAATAAAAATTGCTAATATATATGAAAATAAAATAGAGATAAAAGCAAAAATACCAGCAATAACAAAAACACTAATGTCCCAAACAAAAAACTATAAATTGCCAATAGAAAAAACAATAGTAAAAACATATATACTAAAAAAATTGAAATTCAGAACAGATTTACATACACATATGAATGCTAATTTATCACCAGATTGTTTAATTGCATTAGGAATAATTCATCAAATAAAATATCCTTTATATTACATAAAAAAATTAAACTTAAAATTAAGTAAAGAACAAGAAGCAAAAATATATGAACAAAGAACTAAAGTAGAAAAAGAATATAGATATTCTGAATTACAAGGAAAATATTTAATAAGAAAAATAGATGACAATACTTTTATAAATTTTGCAGATTTTATACTAAATAATAAAGAAAATGCACAATATAATATAGAAAAAATAAGAGCAAGTCTTGCTATATTAAAAGATGGGCAAGCAGTTTTTACAAACTTAGAAAAATGCTATATTTATAGATATGTATTTGCAAAAGGAATTCCTTCAGAAGAAAAAATAAACCTAACAGAAAATTTATTAAATAATATACCAGAAAATGACATAAAAGAAATGGCATTACAAATGTTAGAGGATAAAAAAGAAAATAGTCCATACAAAAATAATACATTAAGACAAGATAAATTTTTATGGATTGCAAGGGAATACAAAAAACAAGGAATAAAATATGTAGAAATAGCTGATACAGATTTATCAAAAAATGGAGAAAGAGCAACTAAATTATTAGAAGAAGTACATGCAATTTTTCCAAAAATAGAAGAAGAAACAGGAGTAAAAATAAGATTTTTATTTGCAATAAGAAGAATACCTTTAACAATAATAAAAGACCAAAAAACAAGTAGCACATATTTAAAAGAAAATATAAATTTGTTAAAAGCAGTAGCAAAAAGTCCATATGTAGTAGGAACTGACTTTATAGGAGAAGAAATAAACGATATATCAGAATTACAACCAACAATTAAAGAAATAGTAAAATATATAAATGAAGAAGATAAAGATTTCACAATAAGAATACATGCTGGAGAAAATGATAGCTTTAGAGATAATGTAAGAAAATCAATTTTATGTGTAAAAGAAGCACAAGAAGAATTAGAATATAATAATAGACTAAAAAAATCAAAAGAACAATTATCAATTCCACAAATAAGAATAGGACATGGATTATATTCAGAAGATTTAAATAGTGATTCAGGAAAAGAATTAATAAAACTAATGAAAGAAACAGGAATAATAATAGAATTTCAGCTAACATCGAATGTAAGACTAAATAATATAAGTGACTTAAGTAATCATCCAATAAAAACATTTTTAAAAAATGGAATAAAATGTGTACAAGGAACTGATGGATGTGGAATGTATGGAACAGACACATTTGATGAACAATTAGCACTTTGTAATTTATTAGGACTAACAGATGAAAACTTTGAGAAAATGAGAGAAGTAGAAGATGAGGTTATAAATAATAATACAAAATATTTTGAAGAAAAAAGTAAAAAATTCAAAGATTTTATAGGAGAAAAAACAATAACACAAGCAATATTAGATTTAGAAGCAAAAAATACAATAGAAACAAAAGAACAAGGAGAA
>CALXXK010000090.1 GCA_944392675.1 uncultured Clostridia bacterium | reverse complement strand
TATTGTTCTAAAATTTATTAATAGTTTCTAATTCAATTAATTTCCATCAAAACTTAAAAAATTATCAAATAGTACTATGGATAAGGAGCAATATATTTATATGAAGGATACAATATTTAAAATATAAACTATTGTGCTTTTTACTAAATTATGTTAGAATTACTAATATAAAAGAACGGAATGGTTGAAAAATTATTTAATTCTTTTCCAACCGAATTGGGCAGTAAGAAAGGAATAATAGGAAAAAATGGATAATAGACAATCACATATAAGAAATTTTAGTATAATAGCACACATAGACCATGGTAAATCAACCTTAGCAGACAGATTAATAGAAATGACAGGAGTATTATCAAAACGTGAAATGGAAAGTCAAGTTTTAGATAATATGGACATAGAAAAAGAAAGAGGAATAACAATAAAATCGCAAGCTGTTAGAATGATTTACAAAGCAAAAGATGGACAAGAATATACATTTAATTTAATAGATACACCAGGGCATGTGGATTTTAATTATGAAGTATCAAGAAGTCTAGCTGCATGTGATGGTGCGATTTTAGTAGTAGATTCAAGTCAAGGAGTAGAAGCACAAACACTTGCAAATGTATATTTAGCAATAGATAACAACTTAGAAATATTACCAGTATTAAATAAAATAGACTTACCAAATGCAAGAGTAGATGAAGTAAAAAAAGAAATAGAAGATATAATAGGAATACCAGCAGAAGATGCACCTTGTATCTCAGCAAAATCAGGACTAAATGTAGAAGAAGTATTAGAAAGAATAGTAACAGATTTACCAGCACCTACTGGAGATGAAAATGGTAAAACAAAATGTTTGATTTTTGACTCATATTATGATAACTACAAAGGAGCTCTAGCATATGTTAGAGTTGTAGATGGAAAAATAAAAACTGGTGATGAAATAGAACTAATGGCAACAAATACAACATATACAGTAGTAGAAGTAGGATATTTTTTACCAGGTTCATATATGCCGACTGATGAATTAAAAGCAGGAGAAGTTGGATATATAGCAGCAAGTATAAAAAATCTTTCAGATATTCACGTAGGAGATACAATAACATTAAAAAACAACCCGGCAGATGAACCTTTAAAAGGATATAAAAAAGTAACACCAATGGTATATTGTGGATTATATCCTGTAGATGGAAGCCAATATGAAGATTTAAAAGAAGCTTTAGAAAAATTAAAATTAAATGATGCAGCATTAGAGTATGAACCAGAATCATCAGCAGCATTAGGATTTGGTTTTAGATGTGGATTTTTAGGATTATTACATTTAGAGATAATAGAAGAAAGATTAGATAGAGAATTTGATTTAGGTTTAATAACAACAGCCCCATCAGTTATATATAAAGTGTACAAAACAGATGGACAAGTACTAGAATTATATAATCCAGAAGATTTACCAAAACAGCAAGAAATATCATATATGGAAGAACCATTTGTAACAGCAAATATATTGACACCTAAAGAATATGTAGGAAATATAATGGAATTATGCCAAAGAAGACGTGGTATTTATATTGATATGAAATATTTAGATGAAAATAGAGTAACAATCACATATGAAATGCCATTAAATGAAATAATATATGACTTTTTTGATAATTTAAAGTCAAAAACGAAAGGATATGCATCATTAGATTATGAATTTAAAGAATATAGAAAATCAAATTTAGTAAAATTAGATATTTATATAAATGGGGAACCAGTAGATGCACTTAGTTTTATAGTACACAAAGATAGCAGTTATGCAAGAGGTAAAAAAATGGTAGAAAAGCTAAAAACAGTAATTCCAAGAAAACTGTTTAAAATACCAATTCAAGCTGCAATAGGAGGACAAATAATTGCAAGAGAAACAATCTCAGCAATGAGAAAAGACGTACTAGCTAAATGTTATGGTGGAGATATAACAAGAAAGAAAAAATTACTTGAAAAGCAAAAAAGAGGTAAAAAGAAAATGCGCGAAATTGGTAATGTAGAAATACCTCAAGAAGCATTTTTAAGCGTCTTGAAATTAGATGATGAATAAAATAACATAATACTTCTAAATAAAAAATATTAGATTTTGATAAAATAAATATAAGGAAAGAAAAAATGGAAAACTTAAAAGAAAAGATAGAATATTATAATCATCAAATATTTGATAATGAAGAAAAAAGAAAGCAAAATAATGAAAAACCATTTAAAATAATCCAAGGAGAAATACCAATAATACTATCTGCACCACACTGTGTAAAACAAACAAGAAATGGAAAAATGAAACAAGCAGAAGGAGAAACAGGAGCAATAGTACAAATAATAGCTAAGGATACTAAATGCTATGCAATATATAAAACATATAATAAAAATGATGATGCTAATTATGATATAGAAAATAATTTATACAAGCAAGAACTTAGCAATTTAATAAATCAAAAACAAATAAAATTATTAATAGATATTCATGGTGCTAAAAATGAAAATAAATTTGATATAGAGATAGGTACAAATGATGGGAAGAATATAGAAAATAAAGGATATATAGTAAAAGAACTAAAAGAAATTTTATTAAAGCAAGGAATAAAAAATATAGTAGAAAATGTAAAATTCAAAGCAAGCAGTATGCATACAATAAGTAAATATATACATGAAAAAACAAAAATACCATGTATTCAGCTAGAAATAACAGGAAGATACAGGTATATAGAAAATATAGATGGAATAGAAAAATTAATAAATGGAATAGAACAATTTATTAAAAAAATAGAGGAGATATATTAAATGAAAGAAGAAAATTATACAGATCAAGTAGAAGGAAGAAATTCTGTATTAGAATTATTGGAGAGTGGAAAAGATATAAATAAAATTTTTATTTCAAAAGGTGAAAGACATGGTTCTATAAACAAAATAATATCAAAAGCTAAAGAGAGAAGAATTATAATAGTAGAAAAAGAAAAAAATAAAATGAAAGAAATGGCTCAAACACCTAATTATCAAGGCGTGATAGCAGTAGTTCCACCATTTGACTATTGTGAAGTAGAAGATATACTAGAATGTGCCAAAAAAAGAAATGAAGAACCATTTATATTAATTTTAGATGGGATAGAAGATCCTCACAATTTGGGATCGATAATAAGGACTGCAGAAACTGCAGGAGTTCATGGGATAATAATACCAAAAAGAAGAGCAGCAAGTGTGAATAGTACAGTAAACAAAACTTCAGCAGGAGCTGTAGAATACATGAAAATAGCAAGGGTAACAAACATATCAGATACAATATCAAGGTTGAAAGAAAATGGTATATGGATTTGCGGAACGGATATAAATACAGATACATATTATTATGAACAAGATTTAACAGGTCCAATAGGTATTGTTATAGGAAATGAAGGTAGTGGAATAAGTAATAAAGTAAAAAATAATTGTGATTTTTTAGTAAAAATTCCAATGAAAGGAAAAATAACATCATTAAATGCATCGGTATCAACAGGAATTATAATATACGAAGCTTTGAAACAAAGAGATGCTAAAAAATAATATTTTAATTTATTTGTGCTATATACTTAAAAACATAGACATATACAAAAGAAGAAATAAACCTTATAAGAAAATCAAGATTAATGAAATTAAAGGTTAAGAAAGAGAGGATATAATATGGTAAAAAAGAAAAAGAGAATAGTTGTAGCAATTTCTATAGTAGTGATATTTATAATACTAATAACAGCAATATTAGTAACATTATATTTGACGACAGATGCGTTTAAATCAAGTAAAACTTTATTTGAAAAATATCTAGGACAAAATATTGAAGATATCATCAATATTGCAAGTTTTTTTGAAAAAGATGATTATGATAAATTAATAGAAGAAAATAAATATACTAATAATACCGAAATAACAATGAATTATACAGAAGGTATAGGAACAACTTCAGAAAAAACAGATAGTTCAATAAATGATTTGAAAATAAGTATGGATGGTCAAGTAGATAAAAAAGAAAATTATAATTATCAAAAAATTGATTTATACAATTTAGATACAAAAACTTTATCATTAGAATATTTACAAAACAATAATGACTATGGCATTAGATTTTCTGATTTATTTAAACAATTTACTATGGTAGAAAATTCTAATTTGAATGAATTAGTTGCTAAATTACCAGAAAATGATGATTTGAAAAATATACCAGACACAATAGAGTTGAAAAATGATTTCGGAAATATATTGAAATTTTCTCAAGAAGAAGTGGAAAATATAAAAAATAGATATGTAGAAATAATAAGTAAAAATACCTCAAAAGAAAATTTTTCAAAACAAAAAAATGGATCTGTAACAATAAACGAACAAAAAATAAGAGCAAATGCATATATATTAACACTTACAAAAGAACAATTAAATAGTATATATATAAAATTATTAGAAGAATTAAAACAAGACGATATAATTTTAAGTAAAATTGATCAACTACAACAAAGTTTAGAAAAGTATAACATAATTAATAATGATGATAAGATATTGGATAAATTTAATGAATATTTAGATAAAACTATAACAAAAATAAATGAAAATAATATAGGAAACGAAGAATCACAAATAATTGTATATGAGAGTCAAGGAAATTCTATAAAAACTATTATACAAACACCAGATTATACAAATGATATTGATTATATAAATAATCAATTTATACAATTTAGTAATAGCAATTCTGAAAATAACAATC
Source organism: uncultured Clostridia bacterium (assembly GCA_944392675.1). Taxonomy (GTDB): domain Bacteria; phylum Bacillota; class Clostridia; order TANB77; family CAG-508; genus CAG-269. Next base: position 1,091 of record CALXXK010000090.1, on the reverse strand, counting down.
ATATAAAAATAAGCAAAAATAATGATGAAATAAATATAGAATTAAGTAATCAACAAAATAATAATGAAACAAAAATATATAGTATAAATACAACTAAGGAAGTAAATGACAAAAACGCAAACAAAAAAATTAATTTAAAATACGAAGATGCAACTAACAAACTAGAAGTAAAAATAAATGAAAATATACAAATAGTAGACAATTTTCAAAATCAGATAACTTTGGATGAAGAAAATAGTATAATATTAAATGATTTAGAAACTGAACAATTGCAAAATTTAATTGCAACAATAAATCAAGGAACAAATGACACTATAACGACAGTAATTACACCGATAACAGAAGAAATATTGCGAATAGCAAGAAATATTGGATGGATAAACGAAGAAGTAAACCTTAGTAATATAGGATTAACTCAAACAGAAATAAATAGGTTTAATGCAAAATTTGAATTTGTAGGAGCTCAAAATGTAGAAAGCAAAGAAGTGGTGAATATTATAAATTCAATAAAAGATAATATAATAGATGTAGAGACATCATCAGAAAAACAATTCAGATTAAAATTAGATAGAAGTAATAGTAATCAAGAAAAAGTAAATATAATAACACAATATTTAACTGATGAAAAAAGCAAAAAATATAACATAAAAGTAGAATTTAATCAAGAAAATGGGTTAGCAGAATATGTAGTTTTAAATAGAGTGGAAGATTAATAATACTACTTAATAATATAGAGCATGTATTAAAGAGATTGTACATGCTCTATATTAATGAAATTTTACAATATATAAATATAAGTACTTATATAAATTTTCAATTATAACCAATGGAAAAATTTTTCATAAAAAATTTATTAAAAATGTATTGACTTTGCTTAAGAAAGATGCTATTATATAAAAGTACCTCGCAAGAAAAAACAATAATTTTTAATTTTTATAAAAAAATTAAAAAAAGTATTGACAAAGAAAAAAAGGTATAGTATAATACAAAACGTTCCAGCAAGAAAAGGAACATAAAGTACATTGAAAAGTAAACAATAAAATCCTTTAGAGAAAAACCTAAGCGGTAATCTTTTTAACAAAAAAGAAGTA
>CALXXK010000089.1 GCA_944392675.1 uncultured Clostridia bacterium | reverse complement strand
TAATGGATGATGTAAAATCAGTAGTAAGACATGAAATAAAGAAATGTGAAGAAAGAGGAGTACGTGACTGGGCTACAATAAAATCAGCTGTTAGAGAAAACCTAAGAGATTATATATTTATGAAAACAAAAAGAAACCCAATGATTATTCCAATTATAATGGAAGTATAAATGTCTTTGTCTCATTGTCTCATATAGAAACGTACCCAATGAGACAAGACAAAGATACAATGAAAAATAAGAAGGAGAGATAAGGTATGGATTATAAAGATTTAGCAGACTTAATATTTCCAGAAGCAAAAGATATATCATATTATGAAGAGAAATATCCAGAAAGAAATTTAAAAGAAGGTGCAGTAGTTTCAAGAATAGCACCAAGTCCAACAGGATTTACACATATAGGTGGAATATATCAAGGTTTGATTGCAAAAAAATTATCAGAACAAACAGAAGGAGTATTTTTTGTAAGAATAGAAGATACAGACCAAAAAAGGGAAGTAAAAAATGCTATAGTTGAAATAGTAAATTCTTTAAAAGATTTTGGGATTGAACAAGATGAAGGTATGATTAATGAAAATGATAGTGAAGGAGCATATGGACCATATAAACAATCTCAAAGAAAAGAAATATATCAAGCATATGCAAAATATTTAATATCTCAAGGAAAAGCATATCCTTGTTTTTGTACACCAGAAGAATTAGATGAAATAAGAAAAAAGCAAGAAAATGCAAAAATAAGACCTGGATATTATGGTGTATGGGCAAAATGTAGAAATAATACAGTTGAAGAAATGATTGAAAAAATTAAAAATGGCGAGAATTATATAATAAGATTTAAATCACCTGGTAGAGAAGATAGAAAAATAAAGCATAAAGATGTAATAAAAGGTAATGTAGAATTTCCTGAAAACGACCAAGATATAGTAATAATTAAGTCTGATGGATTACCTACATATCATTTTGCACATGTTGTAGATGATCATTTAATGAGAACTACACATGTTATTCGTGGAGATGAATGGTTGTCATCAGTTCCATTACATTTACAATTATTCCATGAATTAGGGTTTAAAACTCCTAAATATGCACATATTGCACCAATAATGAAAAATGATAATGGAAATAAAAGAAAATTAAGTAAAAGAAAAGATCCAGAAGCGGCTGTTTCATATTATAAAGAATTAGGAATACCTAAAGAAGCAGTAAAAGAATATTTATTAAATATAGCAAATTCAAATTTTGAAAACTGGAGAAGAGCAAATCCAGACTTGGATATATCAGAATTTGATTTGCAATTAAATAAAATGAGTGTTAGTGGAGCCTTATTTGATATGACAAAATTATTAGATGTAGGAAAAACAGTTATATCAAAATTTACAGCAGAAAAAGTTTATGATGAAACAATGAAATGGGCTAAAGAATATGATAAAGAATTAGAAAATATATTACAAGATAAAGAATATGCCTTAAAAGTATTAGGAATAGAAAGAGGAAACAAAAAACCAAGAAAAGATATTGCAAAATGGTCTGATGTTAAATATATTATTGAATACATGTATGATGATGAATTTTATTCAAAAGAACAAAATTATGAATATCAAGTTATAAAGGATAAACAAGATATAGAGAAAATTTTGAATTTATATATTGAAAAATATTATGATGACAATGATGATAAACAAACTTGGTTTGATAAAATAAAAGAATTATCAGGAGAAATGGGATTTGCAAAAGAAGTAAAAGAATTTAAAGCAAATCCAGATAAATATAAAGCACATGTGGGAGATGTAAGTACAGTTCTAAGAATTGCCTTAACAGGAAGAACAAATACACCAGATATGTATGAAATAATGAAAATATTAGGAAAAGAAAAAATAAAAGAAAGATTTCAAAAAGCTATAGAATTATTATAAAATTTATAAGAAAGGTATAGTACTTAAAAATAATTACAATTTTCTTAAAAACAAGTGTATACCTTAGAAAAGGAATGATAGCAATTATGGAATATAATATAGGAAGTATAGTAAGGACGAAAAAACAGCATCCTTGTGGAAGTAAATTATGGGAAATAACAAGAATAGGTGTAGATTTTAAACTTAAGTGCTTAGGATGTGGACATGTGATTACATTAGACAGAGAAAAAGCTAAAAAAATAATAACAAAAATAGAAAAGCCATAATAGATTATATACAGATAATAATGCGAGCTTTGACTTAGTATGGAAAAGAAAATGTTAAAGAAAGCTTGCTATTATTCACGAAAAAGCATTTTTTAAAGACTTTTTTATAACAAATATAAAAATTATGTCATAATATATAATATATAGTATCACATAGAGATGCTATATAGGAGGTGACTTTATATGGATAATCAAGATACAATTTATTGTTATGACAATAAAGACGATAAATGTCCTAAAAAGAAAAACTGCCTAGGTATTATATTTGTTATATTATTAAGTTTATTTACTTTTGTTATAGGATTATTGATTGGTGCTGCATTAGCTTTAATTGTATTAATAGCTTTACCAGCAATTATAGTATTAGCAATTATATTAGGATTATTATTAATTTTAACGATAATATTAATGATATGTAATAAGAAAAAAAATAAAAAATGTAAATGTTGTTACTAGAATAGTTGTTTAATCATAAAAAATATTTATTAGAAAAAATTTAGAGTATATGCAAATTTTGATATACTCTAAATTTTTATCTAAAAGAATTTTTTTGAATTTGTCACATAAAAAGATTTGACAGCCATTTAGATATTTAAAATTAAATGTGACTTTCAATCAAGTCCCATAATTTTTCGCTATAAATTTTTCTTTCAGAAGAAAAAGGATATGTAGGTATGTCGCCAATTGGGTTTAATTCTTTTTGAAGATTTTTAGTTGCACTATCAACTTTAGTAATAGCAATTTTGTCAGCTTTATTAGCAAGAATAATAAAAGGAATGTTAGAAGAAATAATATAGTTATACATTAGTTTATCATTCTCGCTAGGACTGTGTCTAATATCAACTAAAAAGATAATTAAACTTATTTCATTTCTATTAAATAGATATTCTTCAATAAATTTACCAACTTGAGCTTGTTCTTTTTTAGACATTTTACTATATCCATAACCAGGTAAATCAACAAAATAAAATTTATCATCAATATTATAGAAATTAATTTGGCGAGTTTTACCAGGTTCACTACTAGTTCTTGCTAATTTTTTTCTATTAATCATAGTATTTATAAAACTAGATTTACCTACATTAGATTTGCCAACCAAAACAATTTCAGGTAAACCAGCTTTAGGATATTGTTTTGGACTTACAGCAGATATTTCAAATTTTGGGTTTTTAATAATCATAATTATTCTCCATATTTTTCTATTTTTTAGGGACGATTTTATCTAATCCACCCATATAAGGTCTTAAAACTTCTGGGATAATTACACTACCATCTGGTTGATAATTATTTTCAACAATAGAAATAAGCATACGAGGTGGTGCAACAACAGTATTATTTAAAGTATGAGCAAAATAATTGCCATTTTCACCTTTAATTCTAATTCCTAAACGTCTTGCTTGAGCATCTGTTAAATTAGAACAACTTCCAACTTCAAAATATTTCTTCTGTCTAGGAGACCAAGCTTCAACATCACAAGACTTTGCTTTTAAATCTGCTAAATCTCCAGAACAACATTCTAAAGTTCTTACAGGGATATTCATGCTTCTAAAGAACTCAACAGTATAAGACCACATTTTATCATACCATTCCCAAGATTGTTCAGGTTCACAAACAACTATCATTTCTTGTTTTTCAAATTGATGTATTCTATATACACCACGTTCTTCTATACCATGAGCACCTTTTTCTTTTCTAAAACATGGTGAATAAGATGTCATTGTATATGGCATATCTTCTTTCTTTAATATTTGGTCTTTAAATTTGCCAATCATAGAATGTTCGCTTGTACCAATTAAATATAAATCTTCTCCTTCGATTTTATACATCATTGCATCCATTTCTTCAAAGCTCATAACACCTGTTACAACATCACTTCTTATCATAAATGGAGGGATGCAATAAGTAAATCCTTTATTAATCATAAAATCTCTAGCATAAGTTAGAACAGCAGAATGTAATCTTGCTACATCACCCATTAAATAGTAAAATCCTTGTCCAGCAACTCTTCTTGCACTATCCAAGTCAAGACCATTTAAATTCTCTAAAATTTCACCATGAAAAGGTATTTCATATTCAGGCACTACAGGTTCTCCAAATTTTTGAATTTCTACATTTTCACTATCATCTTTACCTATAGGAACTGATTCATGCATGATATTAGGAATTTTCATCATTCTTATTTTTATTTCTTCAGCATATTCAGTTTCTAATTTTTCATTTTCTTCAAGTTTTTTATTGATTTCAGCAACTTGTAATTTTATTTTTTCGGCTTCATCTTTTTGTCCATTTTTCATTAATTCTCCAATTTTAGAACTTAAAGATTTTCTTTCAGATCTTAAATTATCACCTTTTAATTGTGCTTCTCTATTTTTTTTGTCTAAATCTATTACTTCATCGACCATTATTAATTTTTGATTTTGAAATTTCTTTTTAATATTATCTTTTACTATATCAGGATTTTCCCTTAAAAATTTAATATCTATCATAATATAATTCCCCCTTATATAATCAATGAATGATATAATTATACAATAATTTCTAATAAATGGCAACAAAATGGGGAAAATAAAAGTAAAATAATATTTTTTGTTAAAATAGTTTATGAGATGGGAGATAGTATGCTGTTAGAATTTATAAAATTTGTAATATATTCAGGTTTAATAGTTTTGATATCAAAGTATATATTGGTAACAAATTTAAGAAAACTAGCAGAAAGTTTAAATTTAAAACCTAAAGCAGTAGGAGATATATCTGGTTTTGCTACTTCAATTCCAGAATTAATAACAATTTCAATATCTAGTTTTAATGGTTTAATAAGTGCAAGTATTTTTAATGTATTAAGTTCAAACGTAATAAATTTTTTGCAATATATAGTTGCTATATTATCAAATAAAAATGTAAAAAAACTAAATAATAAAGCTATAAAAATAGATATATTATTAGTAATTATTACAATACTAATACCTATTTTACTAGTATTATTAGATGTTGAGATGAATATGATTTTTATTCCAATATTTATAGTCTTATATGTGATCTTTAGATTTTTAAATAATAAAGTTCATAAATTATATTTAGAATTAGAAGATAAAATGATTGATAATACAATTCAAAAAGAAAAGGAGAGTATAGGAAATAAACAAATTAGGAATACTGTAAAGTATGTGTTAATTATTTTAATGACTGGAATATTATTATTTTTTGTAGGAGAGCTATTAAGTAATGTTATAGAAAATTTGGCTGATTTATTTAAAATATCACAATTTATTATTGGAATATTGTTGGGAATAGTTACTAGTATACCTGAATTTATAACTTTTTTTGAAGCTCAAAAGCATTATTGCAAAAAAGTCGATAATAGTATTCTAGGAGTTGTTGAAGCTACAAATAATTTGTTTACTTCTAATGTTTTAAATTTGTTTATTATACAATCTATTGGGATATTTATCTATTTTGTATGATATTGTTTTGAATAAATTTGGGTGAAAGAATTAAAAAATTTTTCGAAAAGTATTGACAAAATATTAATATGATATTATAATAACAATTGTCATTGCAATACCAGTGTCAATATTTTATGCAGATGTGGCGGAACTGGTAGACGCACAGGACTTAAAATCCTGCGGTTGAATAAACCGTGCCGGTTCGATT
>CALXXK010000088.1 GCA_944392675.1 uncultured Clostridia bacterium | reverse complement strand
GTTCCTTCAATCCCGAAAATTAGGGAACAAAGGGACGGACCTTAGGAATTTTACTATTTTGGGGGACGTATACTAAAGGGGAATTTCATTAAAAATATTTAACACTAATTAAATAAAAGTATTATATATAAATTTTAATAATTACTCGGTTAACATTACAGAATAAATAAATTCTAAAATTATCAAGCAGGCACCTCTCAAAGCAAGTTTGAGATTCTCCTACTTGATAATTAAAGAATTTATAATATTCTTTCATTCACATTCGTAATTAAGAAAATTTATATATAATACTTTGTTTTGATAGTAAAAGATGCTATAAAATTCCCTTTTAGTATACGTCCCCCAAAATAGTAAAATTCCTAAGGTCCGTCCCTTTGTTCCCTAATTTTCGGGATTGAAGGAACGTCCCCTAAAACTAATGTGCACATCTCTTAATTGTTGTCTGCTTACATTACTAGGAGCACCCATCATCAAATCTTCGGCTTTACTATTCAAAGGAAATGCAATAACTTCTCTAATACTATCAGAATCAGTTAAAAGCATAAGCATTCTATCAATACCGGGAGCAATGCCAGCATGAGGAGGAGCACCATATTGAAAAGCATTATACAAAGCACCAAATTTAGAGATGACTTCTTCTTCAGTATATCCAGCCATTGTAAAAGCTTTTAGCATTATTTGGATATCATGATTACGAACAGCCCCAGAAGAAAGTTCAACACCATTACATACAATATCGTATTGATATGCTAAAATATCTAATGGATTTTCATTATTTAAAGCTTCTAAACCTCCTTGTGGCATAGAAAATGGATTATGGCTAAATGTCAAGTTTGAATGGTCATCTAATTCAAACATTGGAAAATCAATTATCCATGCAAATGAAAATACATTTTCATCTATTAGATTTAATTTTTTACCAAGTTCAGTTCTAATTTGGCCAGCCAATTCTGTAGCTCTTTTTTCGCTATCAGCGATAAAGAATATAGTATCTCCACATTCCAAATCTGCTAATTCCAATAATGTTTTTTTCAAGTCAGTAGGGATAAATTTATCAATAGGACCTTTGAAGCTTAAGTCATCTTGAACTTCTAAATATCCAAGTCCACCCATTCCAATAGAAATAGCAAATTGAAGCAATTTCTCATGAAAACCTTTTGATAAATGTTTTTTAACTTTTATAGCTCTAACAGTTCTATTTATAAATGGTTTAAAAGTACATTTTTTAAAAAAGTCAGATAAATCAATAATAACTAAAGGATTTCTTAAATCTGGTTTATCAGTTCCATATTTAAGCATAGCATCTTTATAAGAAATTCTTGGAAATGGATATTCAACTATTTTTTTATCAGAAAATTCTTTAAAAGTATTATACATTACAGGTTCTATAGCAGAAAAAACATCTTCCTGTGTTGCATATGACATTTCCATATCTAATTGATAAAATTCTCCAGGAGCACGATCTGCTCTTGCATCCTCATCTCTAAAGCAAGGAGCTATTTGAAAATATTTATCAATGCCAGATACCATTAACAATTGTTTAAATTGTTGAGGTGCCTGAGGTAAAGCATAAAATTTACCTGGATGAACTCTACTAGGAACAAGATAGTCTCTAGCACCTTCAGGTGATGAACTTGTAAGTATTGGAGTTTGTACTTCCAAAAATCCTTGTTCTATCATTTGACTTCTAATAAATTGAAGAACTTTAGCTCTTAATAATATATTATTTTTTAATCTATCACTTCTCAAATCTAAAAATCTATATTGAAGTCTTAAATCTTCTCTTATTTCTTGATTACTATTAACCTCAAAAGGCAAATTCTTAGTTCTCTTACCCAAAATTTTAATTTCTTCAATACAAATTTCTATTAAACCAGTTTTTAGTTTAGGGTTTACAGTTTCCTCATCTCTCTTTTTAACTTCGCCATAAACAGTAACAGAAGACTCAATTGGGATATGTGATGCAAAATCAACATCAGATTCATTTGCAGATGTAACAACTTGTGTAATGCCATACATATCTCTAATATCTAAAAAGACTAATCCTCCAAAATCACGGATAGATTGAACAAAACCTGCAATTCTAACTTTTTTTCCAACATCCTCTAAACTAATTTCATTACAATTATGAGTTCTATACTCGTTCATAAAAAAACCTCCTTTTCTATATGGAGTTTTTTTGAGCAATTTTGAATAATAAAATATTGAAAGCACAAAAAAACATCCTTGCAAAATGCAGGGACGAATAAAAATCCGCGGTACCACCCAGCTTGAAAATATATAAAAATATTTTCCACTTTAAATTAAATTACTCCAACATGTTTCACTTTTTAGGTTGACCTTAAAGGGCTTACAGCCGGTGACCCTCATTCTCTAAAAGTAACTTCTAAAGGCTTTGTGTTGTATTAACGTAATATTTTTTAGTATTATAATATATTATATTTAATTTTGTCAAGAAAAATTCAAAAAAATATATATTAGATTGAATTTTACAATGTATTCTAGTATAATATTATAATATAAAAGGGGAAAATAAAATTCAAATTATTTTCCAATTAAAGGAAGGAATGTGAATAAAAATGGAAAATATTAAAATCTTAATTAATGAAGCAAGATTAGAAAGTAGAATAGAAGAATTAGCAAGGCAAATAGAGAAAGACTACAAAGGAAAAGACATATTATTTTTAGGAGTATTAAAAGGTTCAGCTGTATTTATGGTAGAGCTAGCAAAAAAAATAAAAAACAATGTAGAATTTGAATTTATTGAAATAAGCAGTTACAAAGGAACAGAAAGTACAAATGAAATAAAAATAAACAAAGATTTAACAAATAGTATAAAAGGAAAAGATGTAATAATTGTTGAAGACATAATAGATACAGGAAGAACATTAGACTTTTTGGTAAAGTACTTAAAATCAAAAGAAGTAAATTCATTAAGAATAGCAACACTTTTAAGTAAGCCATCAAGAAGAATAATAGAATTAAATGTTGACTATATAGGATTTAAAATAGATGATTTATTTGTTATTGGATACGGATTAGACTATGACCAAAAATACAGAAATTTACCATACATAGGATATATTGAAAATTAAAAAATATATAGTTAATAAACAAAAAATTAGAAAGGACACCAAATAGATGTTTAACATAGAAGAAGAGTTAAAGAAACTGCCAGGAAAACCACGGAGTGTATATAATGAAAGATAAAGATGACAATATAATATATGTTGGAAAAGCAGTTTCTTTAAAAAATAGAGTAAGACAATATTTTAGAAAAACGAACAAAACACAAAGAATTGAAAAAATGGTAAGCTTGATAGACCATTTTGAATATATAGTTGTAGACAATGAAGCAGAAGCATTAATTTTAGAGTGTAATCTGATAAAAAAGAATAGACCTAAATTTAATGTTTTATTAAAAGATGACAAAACATATCCATATATAAAAATTGATATAAAATCAAAATATCCAGGAGTATTTTTTACAAGAAGAGTAGTAAATGATGGTTCAAAATACTTTGGACCATATGCAAATCCAGGAGCAGCAAAAGAAATGATTGATTTTATAAAACAAAAATATAAAATACGTCAATGTAAGACTTTAAAAGAAAGAACAAGACCATGTTTAAATTATCATATAAATAGATGTCTAGCACCATGTATGGGATATGTTACAAGTGAAGAATATATGAAGCAAATAAATGAAATAATAGACTTATTAGAAGGAAAGACGGGAAAACTTTTAAAAGAACTAGAAGAACAAATGACAAAAGAAGCAAAAAATTTACAATATGAAAAAGCAGCAGAATTAAGAGATAGAATACAAGCAATAGAAAGAATATCAGAAAAACAAAAAGTGTCAAACATTTCAGAAAATAATATAGATGTAATAGGAATAGCAAAATCAGAACTAGAAGTATGTATAGAAATATTTTTTGTGCGTGGAAGCAAGATGATAGGAAGAGAGCATTATTTTTATCAAGACTTAAAAGACATGGAAGATAAAGAAATAATATCAGGATTTATCAAACAATATTATTTAGATAATCCAAATATACCAAATAAAATAATGGTAAGAGAAGAGATAGAAGATAAAGAAGTAATTGAGCAATGGTTATCCACAATGTTAGGAAAAAAAGTGGAAATAAAAAGTCCTAAAAAAGGCGAAAAATTGCGCTTTGTTGAGATGGCAGAATTAAATAGTAAAGTTACATTAGAAAATAAAGAAAAAGATAAAAGTTCTATTTTAATGGAATTAAAAGAAGTATTAAAACTTGAAAAATTGCCAAGAAAAATAGAAACATTTGATATATCAAATATATCAGGAGAATATATGGTAGCAGCAATGTGTGTAATGCAAGATGGAGTTATAAAAAAGAATTTATCAAGAAGATTTAAAATAAAAACAGTATATGGACAAGATGATCCAAGATGTATGGAAGAGGTAATAACAAGAAGATTAAAACATTCAATAGAAAATCCAAATGGAGGTTTTGGAAAATTACCAGATGTAATATTTGCTGATGGTGGTATTACACAAATACGTGCAACAAAACAGGCGATTACAAATGTTTTAAAAGAAGTAAAAGGAAAAAAAGACGAACTAGAAAATATAAAAGTATTTGGTATGGTAAAAAATGATAAACACCAAACAAGAGCTTTAATGGATGAAGAGAGAAATGAGTTAGAAATTTCAGAAAATTTAATGAATTTAATTACAAGATTTCAAGATACTGTCCATGATACCGCAATAACATATCATAGGAAAGTAAGAGATAAACAAATTACAAAATCAGAATTAGATGAAGTAAAAGGAATTGGAAAAGTAAAAAAACAAGCACTATTAAAACAATTTGGTAGTTTAAAGAAAATAAAACAAGCAAGTGATGAAGAATTGATGAAAGTCAAAGGAATAAATATGGATATTATAAAAAGGATAAAAGGTGAAACTTAGATCGTTCCACCTTTTTTTAAAGAAAATATTGCTAAGCCTGATGGCAGGTTTTTATTAATATTTTCTTTTTGTTTTTGTATCTGGTATAATACCATGATTGATGGTATCATTAGACACAAAAAAATAAAAATTTTTTTCAAATGGATAATGCTCCTTTCTACTTATGTATAAACTTAATGTTGCAAAAAAATAATAACATAATTTGGAAAATAAAACAATAAAATACTTTAAATTTAGAAAAAAACTGAAATCTAAAAGAAGACTAAAATTTGAAAAAAACAAGGAATTATGCTATAATAAACATAATATCCAAAAGTGGATAAAACTTTAAAATAACAATTTCAATAGGAGGAGTATCAACATGCGGGAAAGAATGAAAGTTCGAATTTTAGTTATTTTAGGGGGATTAGTGCTATTTATGGTAGTACTAATCATAGGTATAATATTTTTCCAAGGATATGAAATAGTAAAACAAATTATAAATGCAATAAAAGCATTTATAGAATTTTATTCAAAATTTACTTGGAAATCGTTGATTGCCTATGGGTTAGCATTTACCGTAGCAGGAATCTTTATTGGAAGAAATTTTCCAATTAAAAAGAAAGAAAGGAAGGAAAAAAACTAACTTCCTTAGAGGTAGAGAATTTGAAAGAGTACTCTACCTTTTAAAATTGTATTGACAATCATATAAAAATACTTTATATTAAAAAAGCCTTCCTTTTGTTTTGTGAAAGGGGGAAATTTGCAAAATGAAGGAACTCTTAAAATTGTTAAAACTTTATTGCAATTGCTAAATATATATTAGCACATATTTTATTATATGTCAATTTCAAAAAATTTATTTTGTATTTAATTTATGATAAAATCACCTTAAAAGTTTAGAAACGAATATTTCACCCTAGATGTATAAAAATAG
>CALXXK010000087.1 GCA_944392675.1 uncultured Clostridia bacterium | reverse complement strand
CGATAGCCAGATTAATAAAAGATGGAAGATATAATGAAGTGTATATACCAGAAGGAGTATATGCAGATTTAAGAAATTTTTCACATTGGCAACAGATAAGAAAATATGCAGGATATAATCTGGTAGAAAACAGTTCAGGAGAGCATAAAGGAAAAAGCAAGATATCAAAAAGAGGAAGACATATGTTAAGAAGTGTGTTGTAACAAATGGCATTAGTAATGATAGCAAAAAATAAAGAAATAAAACAACTTTATGGGTATTTAACTAAAAGGAAAGACAATCCGTTAAAGAAAAAACAAGCAGTAGTAGCAGTAATAGGAAAAATATTAAGTATCATATTTGCATTAGTAAAAAAAGATGAAAAATATGATTCAACAAAAGTATTTAATCAAGAAAGACAATTAGAATTAGTAGCAGCATAGGTAAAAAATATATATTAGCCAGATAAAGTGGAGTGAGGTAGATTTCCTCCATAAGGTCTTAAATGAACCAGTATACGAGCATATGTGCTACTCCACTTCATCTATATAAACAGAACGAAGGAATGTAAGGATACAATTTTATTGTAATCCAGTGAGGTATGATAGGGTGAGTTCATATAGATATTTGGTGAAAATAGAAAAGAATATAACCCTAAAAAACATAAAAATCATTATGTTTTAATAAACATGCTTTGATTTTTCAATTGATTTAATCTATAGAAATTAATTGAAAGTATATATAAATCAATAAAAGATAAAAATTAAAGGAAATTAAAGATTTTAAAAGATAATCTTTAAAAAATTGAGATAGGAGGAAAAAAATAATAAAGAAAATAGTAACAGCAATAGATAATAAAAAAATATTTGAAGAATTAAAACAAATAAAAAATATAAAATTACTTTGTAAAAATATATTATATTTAGATGGTATATTAGAAATATTAGAAAAGGAAAAAGAAATTAATTTTTTTATAATAAGTGAAAATATAATAGAAAATATTAATAAATATATTTTTTTAAAAAAAATAAAAGAAAAAAATAGTAATATAAAAATAATATTAATTTTAGAAAAAGAAGAAAAAGAAAAAATAAAAATATTAAAAAAATTAAATGTTAAATTTATTTTAAAAAAAGAATTAAATATGAATAAAATAATACAAATGATATTTAATGAAAAAAATAAAATAGATAATAAAAATAATATAATAAAAAAAAATAATTTAAATGATAAAAATGAAAAAAGAAAAAAAGAAAATTCAAAATTAATAAATTATAAATTAAAAAGAATTAAATTAAATAAAATATTAATATTTTTTAAAAATATAAAAAAAATAAAAAATATTAAAAAAATAAAAGAAATAAAAAATATATTAAATAATTTTATAAAAATAAATATTAATAACTATATTATTAATAAGATAAGAAAAAACAAAAAAATAAAAAATAAAAATATAGAAAAGTTAATAAATTATAAATTAAAAAAAATAAGTAAATATATAATAAAAAAAGAAAAAATAATAATAGTATTTGGAAATAATGAAAATTTAAAAAATAAATTAATTATACAAAATTCATATTATTTACTTTTTAAAAAATATAAAATAATTTTATTAAATTTTAACATAAAAAATAATTTAATAAAAAATAATTACAAAAAATATAATTTACAAAATTTTTATGATTTTAAAAAAATAAATAAAAATAAAATAAATATTTTTAATCAAAATATAAATAATTATTATTTAGAAAAAAAGGCTAAAAAAAATTTATCAAATTTAAAGTTATTAACTAATAAAAATTATTTTATTTTTGTAAATTCAAATAATAAAATAAATAAATATTTAAAAAAAATAAAAAATAATTTTAAAATTATTTTTATTTTAAATAATAAAATAAATGATATAAAAAAATTAATAAATAAAATAAATGAAATAAAAAATATTTATGATCTTAAAAAAATAAATATTTTAATAATCTTAAATACAATAGAAAAAAATTATATTAATAAAAATATAATTAAAGAAATAATTCAAGAAAAAAATAATATTAAAAAAATAAGGATTATTAAAATAAAAATAAATTGAAAAATAAATATTTATTTTAATATAATAAATTAATTATAAAAGGAGAGATTTTAAATGGAAATAAATAATTTAAAAAATGAAATTGAAATTAATAATGAGTTAAATAATGAAATAAATCAAAAAAGCTTTTTAGAAACAACTTTAGGAAAAACAATCAATGCAGGACTTGATATAGGGATAAGAGCTTTATTACCAGATTTTTTAGAAGACCAAATTATTAATATAAAAGACAATTTGTTTGAATATGGATTAAAAGATGGAATAAAGAAATCAATAGATGATGCGATTGATACAGGAAAAAGTATTATAGGAATTTTTACAGGAAATTTTGAAAATATAAATCAAATGCAAGAAGCTATACAATCAGGAGGAATATTAGATAATTTTTCAAGTTTATTTGATACAGTATTAAATAGATTAGAAAAGAATGGAAAGATTAATAATACGGTTTCGAATATTTTATATAAAGGGAAAGATATTATATTAAATAATGTAGAAAAAAATATACAACAAACTTTTAATAAACAATTGGATAATTTTAATAATGTAGAAAATCATATTAGTATATGGGAAGAAAGTTTTAATAATAAAGATTTTGATGGAATGGAAAAAGAATATAGTAAATTAAAGGAAATATCAGAAGATTTGGCACCTATAGAAAAAATAATAAGTAAACTAAAAGAAATTGATACACTACATAATTTAATAAAAAATAACGGTAAGAATTTTGAATTAAGTCAACAGGAAGTAGAATTAGTAAATAAATTAAATAATAATTAAATAAATAATAAAAAATAAATATATAAAAAAATATTAATAAAAAAAGAAACAAATAAAATCTGTTTCCTATTTTAATCCTTTTAGAAATTTAAAAGAACTAGTAATTAAATCATACATATATGTTTTTAAATCATCAGAGCAAGAATTAAGAATTCTATTTATTTTTGCAATATTATCATTATTTGTAATATTACCAAATAAAATATAATCTGCAGAAGAACCAGTACAAGAAATAATTTTTTTTAGTGTTTTCAGACTTAGAGAACGTTCACCACGTTCAATTTGTCCTAAAAAAACTTCAGATATATCAATCATTTCTGAAAATTTATTTTGTGTCAAATCCATGCCTTCTCTAATTTCTCGAATTCTTTCTCCTATTAATATATTTTCTTCTTTATTTACATTAGAATTAGTTTTCATATTAAAAATCCTTTCATATATTAAGAAAAATAATTAAAATAAATTATATAATAAAAAGAAGAATTATCTAACATGCTAATAGCATACATAAAAAATATACAAATTATTCAAAATTTAAACAATTATTAAAAATATGATTAAAAAATTTTATAAAATATATTATTATACTTTTATGTAAAAATAAATTCAAAGATATAATTTATTATAAAAAATATAGATATTTGTAAACATCTAATTCCCTAAAGTTTTGATAAATTACTTGCAAATTTCTTAGCATTTTAGTATAATACAAATGTAGAAAAAACTATAAGAAAGAGGGATAAACAAATGGAAGAAACACCAGAAAGAAGAGACGGAAAAATAATAGAAAGAGATATTGAAAAAGAAATGAGAACAGCATATATTGACTATGCTATGAGTGTTATTGTTTCTCGTGCACTTCCAGATGCAAGAGATGGTTTAAAGCCTGTACATAGAAGAATACTTTATGCTATGCATGAAGATGGAATTACTTCAGATAAACCATATAGGAAGTGTGCAAATACAGTAGGATCTGTTTTAGGTAGATATCATCCACATGGAGATAGTTCTGTATATGATGCAATGGTAAGAATGGCACAAGATTTCTCAATGAGATATATGCTAATTGATGGACATGGAAATTTTGGTTCTGTTGATGGAGATGGAGCAGCAGCAATGAGGTATACAGAAGCAAGAATGTCTAAAATTGCTGAATATATGTTAACAGATATAGAAAAAAATACAGTTGACTTTATGCCAAACTACGATGAAAGATTACAAGAACCAACTGTTTTGCCAGCAAGAATTCCTGCATTACTTGCTAATGGATCATCAGGTATTGCCGTAGGTATGGCAACAAATATACCACCACATAATTTAACAGAATTAATTAATGGAATTATAAAGATTATTGATGAAGATGAAGTTACAGATGAAGATTTAATGACTGTGATAAAAGGACCAGATTTTCCAACAGAAGGTATTATTCTAGGGATAGAAGGAATTAAAAAAGCATATAAAACAGGTAGAGGAAAAATCACATTAAGAGCAGAAACAGAAATAGAAGAAATGAGTGGTAACAGACAAAGAATCATTGTTTCATCTTTACCTTATCAAGTAAATAAAGCAAATCTAATAAAAACAATTTCTGACTTATCCAAAGAAAAGAAAATAGAAGGAATTTCAGAATGTAGAGATGAATCAGATAGAAAAGAAAAAGTAAGAGTGGTAATTGAATTAAAAAGGGATGCAAATCCACAAGTAGTATTAAATCAATTATTTAAACATACACAAATGCAAACAACATTTGGTATAATAATGCTTGCATTAGTAAATGGAGAACCAAAAGTATTAACTTTAAGACAAGCTTTAGATTGTTATATAGATCATAGAAAAGATGTTATTTTAAGAAGAACACAATTTGAATTAGACAAAGCCCTAGCAAGAGCACACATTTTAGAAGGATTAAAAATAGCATTAGATAATATTGATGAAGTAATAAATATTATTCGTTCTTCATATGATGATGCAAAGGAAAGATTGATGGAAAGATTTGGTCTTTCTGATATACAGGCACAAGCTATTTTGGATATGAGATTAAAAACATTATCTGGATTGCAACGTGAAAAAATAGAAGAAGAATATAATCAATTGATGGAATTAATTGCACATTTAAGAGATATCTTAAATAGTGAAAGATTAGTATTTGAAATAATAAAGGAAGAATTAATAGAAATAAGAGACAAATTTGGAGATGAAAGAAAAACTAAAATAGTAGCAGCTGAAGGAGAGATAGACGTAGAAGATTTAATAAAAGAAGAACAAACCGTTGTTGCATTAACACATTTTGGTTATATTAAAAGGATGCCAATAGATACATATAAAAGCCAAAGAAGAGGTGGAAAAGGAATAACAGGTATAGCAACTAGGGAAGATGATTTTGTAAAACAAATATTTACAGCATCAACACATGATACAATATTATTCTTTACTAATAAAGGAAAATTATATAAACTAAAAGGCTATGAAATACCAGAAGCAGGAAGAACAGCTAAAGGAACAGCAATTGTTAATTTACTAAGTTTAGATGCAGGAGAAAAAGTATCTGCTGTTATACCTATTCAAAATTTTGCTGAAGGAAAATATTTATTAATGGCAACAAAAAACGGTTTAATTAAGAAAACAGCATTAAGAGAATATGATTCTTCTAGAAAAACAGGATTACAAGGAATAACATTAAAAGAAGATGATGAATTAATAGGAGTAAGATTAACAGATGGAGAAGACGATGTAGTACTTGTTACAAGAAATGGAATGTGTATTACATTTGATGAAAAAGATGTAAGACCAATTGGAAGAGTTTCTCAAGGGGTTATAGGTATAAGAATAGATGAAGATGATGAAGTAATAGGAATGGAATCTGTAATAGCAGGAGATAAAGCTACGCTTTTAGCGATTACAGAAAATGGTTTTGGAAAAAGAACAGAATTAGATGAATATAGAGTACAACTAAGAGGAGGAAAAGGTGTTATTACTTATAAGATAACACAGAAAACAGGAAAATTAGTTGGAGTAAGAATTGCAACTGAAGATGATGATGTAATGCTTATAACTGATACAGGAACAAT
>CALXXK010000086.1 GCA_944392675.1 uncultured Clostridia bacterium | reverse complement strand
CTTTACATTCACATAATATTATATCATTTTTTTATCAATTCGTAAAATTTTGTGTCTATATATCTATTCTAACACCATTTTCCATTTTTTCTATTATGTTTTTAATAGCACTATTCTGTAATGTTATAGCATAACACTTTTCCTATTATTTACTAATCATTCTATTTTTATGTCAGTATTAATATTTTTAGTGGCAAATTTTTTTTGTTTTTATAATCTCTCATTTCCTGCAGTTTTATATCCTTTTAATCTTCTATTATACCTCTTTTCTAGAACTTTAATATTATCTAAATAATCATTCTAAATTACTTTTTCTTTATCTTCATATGCTCTATGTATTCTTCATATGTATGCATAATTCTTCATTTCCATGAAATTATCATAATTAGAAATAATGTATCTAACCTACTACTATCAAATTCATCACATATATTCCAAAGTGCAACTCCTATAAATTTTTTTGTATTTTGTTCATATTAAGAAATTCATTATTAAGTAAATAGCAAATGAACTAATTCCTCTATTTTAGACTCTAACTCAGAATAACTTTGATTATTCTTTGCTCTTTCATGTATCATCTTAGACACCTCTGCAATGTCTCTATGTAGCGTTAAATCATTTTCAAATTTTGGTATTGCAACATATTTTAAAACATCCACTCCTCTATTAGTTGAAACAGCATATCCATCTATAACTTTTATTATTTCAGGAGAGTTTATTATACCACACACATAATATGCCTCCATTTCGTTATAGACATCTAACATTAATACTTTTGAATCTACAACAATTATTTTATCTTCACTAAAAATATTTTTATTAGCATTTGGAACACTCTTATAATATGTACTTACAACAACTGCTGACATACTTCCAGTTTGTTCCTTCCATAAAACTTTATATGGTGCATAAGTATATTCTCCAACATTATCTAATCTATAGAATGGTTGTGTTTTAGGGTTGAAAAATTTTCCATTTTGAATTCTTGTATTTAATAGTTCATCATGATAAAAGTCCAACCATTGATATGTTTCCGGGCATTCTCTTGCTAACTCATTTTCTGGTATTCCATATTTGTAATTAGAAGAGTGAGGAACAATCATAAATTCATTTGATTTAACTTTCCACTTTGAAATGTTTCTTCCACCAAGCATAGGATATATATACTTTTCTTCTATTGCCCCTTTATTAATACCTTTATTTTTTATATCTAATCTTCTTTGCCTACTCATGTCATTTTCTATTTTTAACAAACCATTTTCTTGTCTTATTGGTTCTTTAAGTATGTATACTCCTTTAGCTCCAGCTGGTTCTATTCCTTTTCGTCCTTTGTAGTATCTTGGTTTTGAGCTATCAAGAACATTGTTTGCAAATGTCATATCTTTCAAAGTCAACCATGCAGATTGTATATCATTAGAGTCAACTGGTTGAGCAACTAATATATCATTAGTCAACTTTTCTTTTACTTGATCCCAATTACAGTGTGTATCAAATTTGCTCTTTCTACCTATTTGTGTAAACATATTATAGTCATTCATTGGGTATTCCATTTTCTTACCTTTTAAAAATTTAACCGCAATAGTTGGAATAGTAAATAAGCTAACATTAGAAAAATCATGAACACTTATTACACTAAACGGAATGTCTTGATTATTTCTAATAATTTTGAATTTTCTAAATCCTTCTCCTCCTTTAGTAGATTTTAAAAATGAAGCTGGAAGTAGAAATACCATTGTTCCATTATTTTTTAAATATTGATCTATTGCTACATATGTAACAGCCATTCCAAAGTCATCATGGGTTGTTTTTTTATCATATGCATTTTTTTCAAAGATGCCATAACTTTGCCAAATAGCTAGTGTACCATCACGATAGCTTTTACTCATAGATTTCCATGCAATCCAAGGTGGGTTTCCGACTACATAATCAAATTTGCTTCCAATCATAGTTGGTGCAAAACTATTTTTTAATATAATTGGCCAAAATGAATCTTTTCCGCTTCTATGTAAAATATATAATCTATCAAATAATTTTTTTACAACAGATAAATCCTTTTCTTTTATTAATTTTTTACCTAACATTAAATTTTTGAAAACATCATATTTTGGTTTTTCATGAATAAAATAACTTAATTGTGTTAAAAATTCATTTCCTTTGCTAAAGTTTTCAAACTTTGGTAGCTCTAATTCACCAACTGAAGTTGACAATTTTAATGTGTCCCCATTTTCTTCAGTATATACAACAGGTGATAATATGGAATCTGCTATAAAAACTGGAATACTTACAGGAGCTCCAAATTCTTCATTACAATTATCAAAAAATGCTGAAAAGACTATCAAAATGTAGTTTGCTTTCGCAGATACAACTGATATAGGATTTATATCAAACCCAACAATATTCTTTGTTATTTTTTTAATATCTTGTTTTGTTAAAACTCCATTTTTATTTTTAATAATTCTTTTGATAGCTTGTGTTAAAAATGGACCCGAACCTGCACATGGATCTATTAAAGTTTTATTAATATCACCATCATATTCAGCCATATCTAAAACATGTTCAACAATCCAATCTGGTGAAAAGTATTCTCCCATTAAATGTCTCATTTCTGATGGGATTAATTCCATATACACTTCTTGAAGTATGTCTTGAACATTTTCTGGTTTTAGCACAAATGTACTTAAATCAAATTTATCTATAATTTTTAATGTTTCATTTACAATTTCTTCTTCAAATCCACTACATGTATAGGTAAACCACTCCATAAAGTGTGCTTCAAAAAAATTATCTACTAAATTGTTTCCGCAATCATCAGTTCCATCAAATAAACTATCTATTTCTGCCTTAGATAATTCTTGTTGAGTTGTAAATGTAGGGTTTACTAATTGAGAAAGGAATGAATGTATAAGTAACTTTAGGAAAATATTAAAGAAGGTTTGCATAGCAAACAAATACATTTTACTGTCTAATTTCACATCTTTATCAATTCCATATGCTTCTCTAATTTTTGAAGTTACCTCTGTAAAGTCAGTTGCTTCATCATCTTCTCCATACATGATTCCAAAAACTTTATTCCATTCATTATATAATGTTCTAACCCTGTCACTTCCATTAAAGTCATTTAAATTAAATTCAATCTCCTTATATGTATTAAGAATACTTTTTCTTACAAATTTACTTTTAGTATTGATTACTTCCAGCAAATTTTTCTTGTTTAATTCTCGTTTATCTTGTTGTTTTAAAATTAAGGCAAGTCTCTTTAGTCCAGATTGAAAATCTTTAATCTCATAGATGAACTCAATATTTAAACATAGATTTCTTGCTATATTTACTTTAGAAACATTTATAACATTCTTTTTACTTGAAGGAACAAATCTAGCAAATATAAATTTTCTGCCATCAAATCCTACTCCAATACAATTCAATATTTTATTTATAATTTGTTCTTCACTTTCAACATTATCTATTTCAGCACTACTAATTAAATAATCATATAGCCCATGATCTTTATTGTCTCTACCATATAATGCTTCATTGATGCCTGCTTCATTTGAAAATTTGTCCTCTTTTTTAAATTCAAAGCTTATACTTTGAAATGTAGCATCAGTTCTTCCCCCAGATAATAAATTGTATTCACTTTTATATTGGTTTTCCATTTCAGGATTTAATTTCTGTAATATAGGTTTTATTATATCAGAATGAAAATGAATTTTTATATCATCTTCATTTCTAAAAATCTTACTTTTAAATTCTTGTTCTATCTTTTTGAAGTCCATTGTAATTTCCTTTCTTACTATAGCTATTTCATTATATCATACAATACCTATTGCTCTATCAAATCTTAAATTTTTATTTATTATACTAGTTTCTCTCCAAAATAATTTATTACATTTTCAGAAGATCTATCTGTGATTTCTTTACCTGTAGTTTTTTCTATTTTATCTAATATAGATTTTGCTCTATTATTGAAAAATGCTTCGAAGTTATTATTTTTTAATAATTCATAATTAATCATGTGAGTTTCTATAAAACTTTTTAAATCTTCTTCTGAAATATTTTTATTTTTCAAAATTTTACTTATGTATTCACTTGGTGCATTTCCTCCTATATATCTATTTGTTGAAAAGTATAATGGAGTTTTATTTATTATAGAATTCCATCTATTTTTGTCAATATTCATGTTTATGCTATAATTTTGAGGAAAAATGTGATGTATGTCACTTCTTTCATCTAAATATGTTTGTAATCCCATTTCACTACCATTAATCCAGTCTTTACATTTGTTTCCAAGAATTAATGCCATGATTCCTTTATATGCAGCACTATTTTTAGTTTGTAAACTTATCAATCTCATAGTGCTAAAATTACAATCATTTATTGTTTTTGGAAGTTCATCCTTTCCATTTATCCATTCATATACTTGTTTTACGTCATTTGCATATCTCGTTTCATTTGCTCCACCATATAATTCTCCAAATACACCACACCAAAACCATTGCTTAATTTTTTCTTTTATAGTCACATTTTCAATTTCTTTTCCTAATAGTGTACAGATTACAGATAATGGTATTAATTGTGTAGTATATGGAATATCATTAGCGGAAAATATGTTCATTTCTACTAAAAGTTTATATGTCTTTATGAATCCATTAATTAGATCTTCTTCATTTTCTTCATAATCTTTATAATTTAAATTTAGAACATCTTTCCTTTTACAACTAACTGTTTTATTTTTTCTCATTGAAACTAATAATGTCATTGCTATTAGAAAAGATGTATTATCAAACTTTTTAAGTGTATCATATTTTCTAAATTTATCTTGAATTTCTTTCCAGTGTCCTTTTAAGTCGAAATTATCTGCTGCAAAAGTAGCTGTCATTAGTTCAAATACTGTCAAAGGTTTTCCACCTTGATTTACATTTTCAAAAACTTGACAAACTGCTTCCTTTGGAGTATTTTTTAGTACTTTAATATATGGCACTTCATAATTAACTACTTGTTGTAATATTATGTCATCAATATCTTGATATTGCTTTATATCTTCACTATTAAAATTATAAAATTTTTGATATTCGTTTCTCCATTCATTTAATTCATTTTGATTTGATAAAATGTTAAATGGAATCATTTTATTTTCAAATTCTTTTTTTCTTGTTGATAAATCTAAAACTATATCTCTTCCTATATTTTCTCTAATTTGTTTGTTTTCATCTACTGCAATTATTGCATCATATCTATCAACTTCTGGATCTAAGACAGTATTCATGTTTAAATAATAATATCTTTTTATATGTTTGTTTTGATCTGTTACAGTATTAACTGGATTCTTACTTCTCATTGCTAAAAATGTTGATGTCATTCTTTGTTGTCCATCTAGTATCATTAAATTAGGTTCTTTTTCTTCATCTCCACTACCTTCTATATTTTTACATTTAAAGTTATAATCTCCACCAGATTCTAAAAGCATAATAGCTCCTATTGGAAATCCTTTAGTTAAACTTGCTAATAAAGCTCTTATTCTTGTATCTTCCCATACCCATCCTCTCTGGAAATCTGGTAACTGTATTTCATGATTTTCTACTTGGTTTAATAATATACTTAATTTTTCATTGTCAGATTTAAACATTTTGTCATACATGTGAATTCCTCCTATCTCATTATATCTTATATCATAAATTTTTATTTTTTTCTACAAATTTATCCTTATTTTTCAATTAGAATTTATTAAAATACTTTTATTTACAAATCTAATTCTTTATTTTATAATAGTAACAAAATTATTTAATAGATAGGAAGATTACTATGAACATAAAAATAGATTATTTTATATCACCCGATGAATTTTTAGAAATGGTAGAATCCGTTGGTTGGAATACCTATTCAATATAAAATAACAAGTATGTATTTATGGATAAAAAAATAAAGGAGATATATTATTCAATGGAAAAAAGAGATTTGTATGATAAAAATAAAAA